>JAMFST010001083.1 GCA_026225435.1 Labilithrix luteola | reverse complement strand
TGGTCGACGACGCCATCGTCGTGGTCGAGAACGTCGAGCGCGTGATGGACGAGGAGAAGCTCTCTCCACGCGACGCGACGCGGAAATCGATGCAGGAGATCTCCGGCGCGCTGGTCGGCATCGCCCTCGTCCTCACCGCCGTCTTCTTGCCGATGGCCTTCCTCAGCGGCTCCACCGGCGTCATCTACCGCCAGTTCTCCGTCACCATCGTCTCGTCGATGGTGCTCTCGGTGCTCGTCGCGCTCATCCTCACGCCCGCGCTCTGCGCCACCATGCTCAAGCCGCCGGAGCACGGCGTGGCGGACGGTAAGAAGTCTGTCGCGCTTCCGTTCCGTCTCTTCAATCGAGGCTTCGACTGGGTGACCGAGCACTACGCCCGCGGCGTGGGCGGCATGATCAAGTATTCGAAGCTGTCGATGCTCGGCTTCGTCGCCTTCTGCGGCGTGCTCGTCCTCCTCTTCATGAGGCTGCCGACGGGCTTCCTGCCCGACGAGGATCAGGGGCTCCTCTTCGGCCAGACGACCTTGCCGCCGGGGAGCACCGCCGAGCAGACCGCCGCGGTGAACAAGGAGGTGGTGGACTACCTCTTGAACGAAGAGAAGGAGAACGTCGACTCGGTGCTGTCCGTCGTCGGCTTCAACTTCGGCGGTCAATCGCAGAACGCGGGGTTCATGGCAGTGGCCTTGAAGGACTGGAGCGTGCGCTCGAAGGAGTCGCAGTCGGGCGCCGCGGTGGCCCGGCGGCTCATCGCTCACTTCGCCGGCTCGCGCGAGGCGCAGATCTTCGCCTTCCAGCCGCCGGCGGTGCAGGAGCTCGGGCAGGCGACGGGCTTCGACATGGAGCTCGTCGATCGCGGCAACCTCGGGCACGCCGCGCTCCTCGCCGCGCGCAACCAGCTCCTCGGGATGGCGGCGCTGGATCACCGCGTGGCCGGCGTGCGTCCCAACGGCGTCGAGGACGCGCCGCAGTACCAGCTCGTCGTCGACCGGCAGAAGGCGAACGCGCTCGGCGTCCAGCCGGCGGACATCGACACGCTGATCGAGGGCGCACTCGGCTCGATCTACGTGAACCAGTTCATGCGCAAGGGGCGCGTGAAGCAGGTGTACGTGCAGGGCGAGGCGGACAACCGCATGCTGCCGGACGACATCGGCCAGTGGTACCTGCGCAACTCCACCGGGACGATGGTCCCCTTCTCCGCCATCGCGACGGGCAAGTGGCTCATCGGATCGCAGAAAGTCGAGGGCTACAACGGCGACACCTCGTTCGAGATCCTGGGGCAGCCGGCCACCGGACAGAGCTCGGGAACGGCCATCAGGGCGATGACGGAGGCAGCGAAGAAGCTCCCCGCGGGGGTCGGCTTCGCGTGGACCGGGCTGACCTTCGAGGAACAGGCGGCCGGCTCGCAGACGCTCGCGCTGTACAGCATCTCCGGCATCGTCATCCTCTTCTGCCTGGCGGCGCTCTACGAGAGCTGGTCGATCCCCATCGCCGTGGTGCTGGTGGCGCCGCTCGGCATCCTCGGCGCGGTGGCGGCGACCTTGCTGCGCGGCCTCGACAACGACGTCTACTTCCAGGTCGGGCTGCTCACGACCGTGGGACTCGCGACGAAGAACGCCATCCTCATCGTGGAGTTCGCCAAGGCCTCCTTCGACCAAGGCGCGACCCTGGCCGACGCCGCTCTGTACGCGGCCAAGGAACGTCTCCGTCCGATCCTCATGACGTCGCTGGCCTTCGTCGTCGGTGTGTTCCCGCTGGCCATCGCCGGCGGCGCGGGCGCGGCGAGCCGGGTGGCCATCGGCACGGCGCTCGTCGGCGGCATGGTGACCGCGACGGTGCTGGCCATCTTCTTCGTGCCGCTGTTCTTCGTGGTGGTCCTCACGCTCTTCCGGGTGAAGCCGACGAAGCTGGCGGAGCCCTCGGAGAGGAAGAGCGGCGAGGCCCACGCGGAGGCGCCGGCCGCAGCGCACGCGGTGACGTCGTGAAGCCATCGTGGCGCACGAAGGCAGCGAGCAACATCGCTGGCGGCGTGACGGCGCTCGCTCTCGCGGGGTGCACGCTCGCGCCGAAGTACGAGCGCCCCACGTCGCCCGTCGGTCCGACCTACTGGCCGACGGCGACCGCGGACGGCACGGTGGTGAACGACCAGATGGGCACCGATGTCTCGCAGCTGGGCTGGCGGCAATTCTTCGCCGATCCGGTGATGCAGGATCTGCTCGCCCTCGCGCTGCAGAACAACCGCGACCTCCGGGTCGCGGTGCTCAACGTGTCGATCGCCGAGGCGCAGTATCGCATCCAGCGCTCCGACCTGTTCCCGACGATCAACGGGACGGCGGGTGCGGAGTTCGAGAGGCTGCCGCCGGCGGAGACCGGGTATCCGGCCGCGGTGCAGACGCACGCGTACACCGTGGGGCTCAGCGTCGCCTCCTACGAGGTCGATCTGTGGGGACGCCTGCGCAGCTTGAGCAAGGAGGCGCAGGAGACGTACCTCAGCACGGCGGACCAGCAGCTGGCGGCGCGCCTCTCGCTGGTGGCGCAGGTGGCCTCGACCTACCTGTCCCTCCTCGCCGACCGCGACGCCATCCACGTGGCGCGCGACACGGTGGCGACGCAGAAGAATGCCTACGGGCTGATCAAGATGACCGCCGACCAGGGCACCGGCACCGACCTCGACGTCGCCCGCGCCGAGAGCACGCTGCGCACGGCGGAGGCGAGCCAGGAGCAGTACACGCGCCAGGCGGACATCGACCTGCACACGCTCGAGCTCCTCCTCGGCGCCCCCATCTCCGGAGCGCTGCGTGCGCGCATGGAGGCGCAGACCGGCCTCGCCGCCATCACCTCCCTCCCTCCGCTCGCCGCCGGGCTCCCCTCGGATCTCCTCGAGCGCCGCCCGGACATCCGCGCGGCCGAGCACACGCTCATCGGCGCGAACGCCAACATCGGTGCGGCGCGTGCCGCCTTCTTCCCCGCCGTGACCCTCACCGGCAACGTCGGCACCGCGGCCCCCGGCATCAACCACCTCTTCGGCGTCGGCACCTCGGCCTGGGTCTTCCAGCCCCAGCTCACCGTGCCCATCTTCGACACCGGCGCCAACATCGCCCGCCTCGACATCGCCCACCTGCAGAAGCGGATCGAGATCGCCAACTACGAGAAAGCGATCCAGCAAGCCTTCCGCGACGTCGCCGACGCGCTCGCCTCCCGCGCGACCTTCGTGCGCCAGCTCGAGGCGCAGAAGAAGCTCGTCGACGCCGACACCCGCTACCGCGACGTCTCCCGGATGCGCTTCGAAGCGGGCATC
>JAMFST010001082.1 GCA_026225435.1 Labilithrix luteola | reverse complement strand
GATCCGCCGCCTCACCTACGAAGGGGTGCGCGCCCACGAAGCCCGCACCGGCGATGGCACCATCCCCCCCGAGGTGGAGGCGCAGATCGAGGCGGAGCTGGCGCTCATCAGCAAGATGGAGGTGGCGCCGTATTTTCTCAGCGTCCGCACCATCGTCGACATGGCGCGCGAGAAGGACATCCTGTGCCAAGGAAGGGGGAGCGCGGCCAACAGCGCGGTCTGTCACGCGCTCGGGATCACCGCCATCGATCCGGTGCGCTCGAAGTTCCTCTTCGCCCGCTTCCTCTCGGAGGAGCGGCACGAGCCGCCGGACATCGACGTCGACTTCGAGCACGAGCGGCGCGAGGAGGTGATCCAGGAGATCTACCGCCGCTACGGCCGCAAGCGCGCCGCCATGGTGAGCGAGGTGATCTGCTACCGCGGAAAATCCGCGCTGCGCGACGTCGGCAAGGTGTTCGGGCTGACCCTCGAGCAGGTGGAGCGGCTCTCCACCGTGGTGACCTACTGGGACAAGCTCAGCGACGAGTCTGCAGCCCTTCGGGCCGTCGGCTCGCGCGAGCGCGAGACCTCAGGTATCGGCGATCGCCTCGCGGCCGCGGGTTTCGACCGGAGCGATTCGCGCATCCGCCTCCTGCTCACGGTGGCCAGCGCGCTGCAGGGCTTCCCCCGGCACCTGTCGATCCACGTCGGCGGCTTCGTGCTCTCGTCGGAGGATCTCGACAACGTCGCCCCCATCGAGCCGGCGACGATGAAGGATCGCACGGTCATCCCCTGGGACAAGGACGACATCGACGTCCTCGGCTTCTTCAAGGTGGACGTGCTCGGGCTGGGGATGCTGACGGCGCTGCGCCGCACCTTCCAGCTCCTCGGGCAGACCAGTGGGCCGGAGAAGAAGCTGATCGACCACCTGCGCGACCTGCCCGCCGAGGACCCCGCGGTGTACGCCGCGCTCCAGCGTAGCGACTCGGTCGGTGTGTTCCAGGTGGAGAGCCGGGCGCAGATGTCCATGCTGCCGCGCCTCAAACCGGAGACGTTCTACGACCTGGTCGTCGAGGTGGCCATCGTGCGCCCGGGCCCCATCCAGGGCGGGATGGTCCATCCGTACCTGCGACGGCGCAGCGGCGAGGAGAGGCCCGATCCGCCGCACCCGGTGCTCGACGACATCCTCGCGCGCACCCTCGGCGTGCCGCTCTTCCAGGAGCAGGTGATGCAGATCGCCATCCACGGCGCCGGCTACACCGGAGGCGAGGCCGATCAGCTGCGGCGTGACATGGCCTCGTGGCGCAAGAACGGGAACATGGAGGCGCACCAGAAGCGCCTCGCCCAGGGCTTCGCCGAGCGCGGCATCCCGGCGGCCTTCTCGCAGCGGCTGTACGAGCAGATCAAGGGCTTCGGCGAGTACGGCTTCCCCGAGAGCCACGCGGCGAGCTTCGCGCTCCTGGTCTACGCCAGCGCGTACCTCAAGGTGCATCACCCGGCGGCGTTCGCGGCGGCGATGGTGAACAGCCAGCCGATGGGGTTCTACTCGTCGTCGACCCTGCTCGAGGACGCCAAGCGCCACGGCGTGATCGTCCGGCCGGTGCGCATCGACGTGAGCCGCTGGGATTGCCAGCTGGAGCCGCGCGAAGAGGATCCAGCAGGAGAACCGGCGATCCGTCTCGGCTTGCGGATGGTGAACGGCCTCGGAGACGACGTGGGCAAGCGGATCGACAAGGCCCGCTCCCTTGGCTCGTTCGTCTCGGTGGAAGATCTCGCCAGCCGCGCGGACCTGGACGGGCGCGTGCTCGACGCGCTGGCGGAGGCGGGGGCGCTGGAGCCGCTGGTGCTTGGTCGGCGCGAGGCCATGTGGCGCGTGCGAGCGCCGCTGGTGCGGGCGAGGGCAGGGGAGCTGTTCGCCGGGATCGACGGGGAACAGGACCTGGCGCTCGTCCCCCGGCTCGCCGCGCTCGGTCGCGGCGAGACCCTGGCGCTCGACTACGCGCGCACCGGCGTGTCGGTCGGGGATCACCCGATGAAGCTCCTCCGTCCGCGCTTGCCCGCCGAGATCCTCGGCTCGCGCGCCATCCTCGATGCGCCCGACGGGGCGATCGTCTCGGTCGGCGGGATGGTCATCTGCCGCCAGCGCCCCGGCACCGCCAGCGGCGTCGTCTTCTTCACGCTCGAGGACGAGGACGGGTTCCTCAACGTCGTCCTGTACAACCGGGTCTACGAGCAGTTCCGTCACGTGGCTGTGAGCTCGCCGCTGCTTCGTGTGCGCGGCACGGTGCAGAAGGAGAAGCCGGTGAAGGACCAGCCGCCGCTGCGCATCGGCGCGACGATCCACGTCGTCGCCACGCACCTCGAGGAGCTGAGCGCGTCGTCGCCGATCCCGGCGGACCTTCACATGATGTCACGCAACTTTCACTGAGATGTCGCCCGTACCCCTTGTCCCGCGGCAACCCCGCGGCAAATGTGCCCTCCTTACGCGCTGCGCTACACTCGAGCTCCCTGGCATGCCGCCACACCCGCCCACCGACCAAGAAGCGCTCGCCCGCGAGGAACGCCGGCGCGGATCGATCGGCGCGCTGCTCGATCTGACGCGGCGCCTCACCGAGGACGGCACGCTCGAGGAGCTGCTCCGCTGCGTGACCGACTGCGCCCTCGCGCTCACCGGCGGGGACCACGCCTCCATCCGGTTGATCGATCCCTCGCGCAACATGCTGCTCGCCGGCGCGCGCTCGGGGAGCGCGATGGACGCGCGGCCGATGACCTTCCGCCGCGGCGAGGGGCTCATCGGCTGGGCCATCGAGCACGGGCAGTCGCTCAACGTCCCCGACGTGTCGGCCGATCCCCGCTTCGCGGTCTTCTCCGGTCAGGGCTTCGCGGTGCGCTCGGTCGTCGTCGAGCCGATGCTCGCCCACGGCGACGTCATCGGTGCGCTGAGCGCGTCGTCGCCCGAGCCCAACGCCTTCGACGAGGAGGACCAGCTCCTCGTGCGCTTGCTCGCCAACTGCTCGGTCTCGCCCATCGAGCGCGCCCGGTTGCGGCGGCTCGCGCTCTACGACGACCTCACGATGGCCTTCAACCATCGCTACCTCGCGCTGCGCTTGCAGGAGGAGCTCGATCGCGCGCGGCAGGCGCGGCGAGCCTCGACGCAGGTCGGACCGGCCGGGACGGTCAGCTTGCTGCTCTTCGATCTCGACCACTTCAAGCTGGTGAACGATCTCCATGGCCACCAGGTGGGCGACCGCGTGCTGCGCATCTTCGCCGACCGGGTGCGGGCGAGCGTGCGCCAGGCGGACATCCTCGTGCGCCGCGGCGGCGAGGAGTTCGTGCTCATCATGCCGCAGACCGGCGAGGACGCCGCCATGGCCACGGCCGAGCGGATCCGCGCCGCGCTCGGGGACAGCGCCATCGTGCCGTCGGCGGGGATCGAGCTGCGGCAGACGGTGTCGATCGGCGTCGCCTGCTGGGACGGGGCCGAGAGCGCCGAGGAGCTCGAAGCTCGCGCCGATGCGGCGATGTACGCGGCGAAGGGCGCGGGGCGAAACCTGGTGCGCTCGTCGCTGCCGCCGCCGCTGCGATGAGGGCGCGTCTCGCGCTCGCCCTGGGAGGCGGCGCCGCCCTGCTCGTCGCCGCCGCGGTGGCCGTTCTTCCCGTATCGCCCGCTTCCGTCGCACCGGATCCGGAGGGGGTCGACGCCGACGCACGGGACCCCCTCACGAACACTGTTCGTGATGGCGGTGCGGACGCGAGCCCGGCCGAT
>JAMFST010001081.1 GCA_026225435.1 Labilithrix luteola | reverse complement strand
CAGCGACACCGCGCGCGGATCGGCCACCAGCACCACCAGGCGTTTTCCCCGGGTCACCGCGGTGTAGAACAGGTTGCGCGAGAGCATGAGGAAGTGTCCGGTCATCAACGTGACCACCACCGCCGGATATTCCCCCCCCTGCGATTTGTGGATGGTGGTCGCGTAGGCGAGCGACAGCTGGTCCGTCGCCGCGCGGTCGTACTCCACCTCGCGCCCGTCCTCGAAGCGCACCGCCAGCGTCTCCTCGGCCTCGTCGAGCCGCGCGATGAAGCCGACGTCGCCGTTCCACACATTGCGGTCGTAGTCGTTCTTCAGCTGCATCACCTTGTCCCCCCGCCGCAGGGTGCGCGCGCCGCGGGTGATGGAGGGGCCGGTCGGGTTGAGCGCCGCCTGGAGCGCGGCGTTGAGCGTGATCGACCCGACCGCGCCGCGGTGCATGGGCGTCAGCACCTGCACGTCGCGTCGCGCATCGAGGCCGAAGCGTTTCGGAATGCGCTCGGTGACCAGCTGGAGGATGGTCCGCAGCGCCTGCTCCGGATCGCGCCGTTCGACGGTGAAGAAATCGGTCCCCGGCGTGTCCACCGAGGCCGACAGCGGCGCCTCCCCTTCGCGGATGCGGTGCGCGTTCTCCACGATGAGGCTTTGATGCGCGCGCGCCTGGCGGAAGATGCGCGAGAGCCGCACCGTGCGCACCACGCCGGAGTCGATCACGTCGCGCAGCACGGCCCCCGGCCCGACGCTGGGGAGCTGATCGACGTCCCCCACCAGCACCAGCCGCGTCCCCCGCGCCACCGCCTGCAGGAGGCTGTCGGCCAGCGGCAGATCGATCATCGACGCCTCGTCGACGATGATCGCCCCGGCCTCGAGCGGTGAATCGGCGTTGCGCTTGAAGGCGCGCCCCTTGGGATCGAACTCGAGCAGGCGGTGCAAGGTCGACGCCTCGTGCCCGGTCGCCTCGGCGAGCCGCTTGGCCGCGCGACCGGTCGGCGCCGCCAGCTTCACCGCCAGCCGCGCTCGCGCGAAGGTCGCCAGCATGGCCCGCACGATGGTGGTCTTGCCCACGCCCGGGCCACCGGTAACGACGAGCAGGTTGGTCTCCGCCGCCGCCGCGATGGCCGCCCGCTGCTCCGGCGCCAGCTGCACCTTGGCGCGCTCCTCGAACGCGCTCATCGCCGCCTCGACCCCCTGCAGCGCCGGCACGGGGAAGGTCACCAGCTGGTGCAGGCGCTTGGCCAGGCGGACCTCGGCGGCGTGCATCTCGGCCGAGAACGCGATGCGCGTGCCTCCTTTCTCCTCGAGCGTCTCCAGCACCACCAGCCCCGTCGCCGCCAGGCTCCCCAGCGCTCGCTCGAGCTCCTCCCTGTGTGCGCGCGCGACCTCGAGCGGGTCGTCCGGTCCCGCCAGCTCGAGCAGCACCGCCGCTCGCGAGCACAGCTCCTCCTCGCCGGCCCACACGTGCCCCGCCTCGGTCACGTCGTGCACCGCCTGGAAGAGCGCCGCCTCCATCCGCTCGGGCGACTCCAGCCCCACGCCCAGCTCGCGAGCGAGCCGGTCCGCCGTGCGGAAGCCGACCCCCCACACGTCGAGCGCCAGCAGGTACGGCGCCCGCGACACCCGCTCGACCGTTCCGGCGCCGTAGCGCTTGAAGATCTTCACCGCCAGCCCCGGCGCCACCCCGTGCCCCTGGAGAAACACGAGCACCTCGCGCAGCCCGCGCTGCTCCCGCCACGCCTTGGCGATCGTCTCGACCCTCTTTTTCCCGAGGCCGCCGACCTCCGACAGCCGCTCCGGGCTCTCGTCGAGCACCTTGAGCGTGTCCATCCCGAAGGTGCCGACGATGCGCGCCGCGTACGTTTGTCCAATCCCCGGCACCTGCCCCGAGCCGAGGTACTTCTCGAGCCCGATCAAGGTGTTGGGCGCGAGCTCGGTCGCGTGCTCGGCCTTGAGCTGCTCGCCGTGGCGCGCATCGACGATCATCGTCCCGCGCGCGCGCACCCGGGAGCCCGGCGGAAGAGGTGGCAGCCGCCCGACCACGGTGAGCGCATCCTTGCGCCCCGCGATCGACACCTTGAGGACACGGAAGCCGGTGTCGGCGTTCTCGAAGGTCACGCGCTCGACCTCACCCTCGATGGTGACTTCGGCGGTCGTCACGCGAGGCTCACGCGACGAAGGCTACCATCGCGTGGTATCCCCTGGTGTATACCGCGTCGCGCGCTCGTGCACCCCTTCGTCGGCTCCCTCATCCTGTGCTTCGGCACCGTGTTCTCGATCGTCGATCCGTTCGCCGCGGTGCCGGTCTACCTCGGCCTGACGAACAACGAGACGAAGGAAGAGCGCAGCGGCACCGCCCTGCGCGCGACGCTCACCACGTTCGTCGTCCTGTCGCTCTTCGGCCTCGCCGGCTCGATCATCTTCGACTTCTTCAGCATCACGTTGCCGGCCTTCAAGATCGCCGGCGGCATCCTGCTGTTCAACGTCGGCCTC
Organism: Labilithrix luteola; assembly: GCA_026225435.1. Classification (GTDB taxonomy): domain Bacteria; phylum Myxococcota_A; class Polyangia; order Polyangiales; family Polyangiaceae; genus JAMFST01. The sequence continues at coordinate 5,278 of JAMFST010001081.1, read as the reverse complement.
GACATGATGCGGGCGCAGACCTCGAAGACGCGCAGCACCGCCGAGGAGCGCGCCGAGGCCGAGACCAAGGAAGACGTGGGCATCATCCCGCTCGGCCTTCCGCTCCTCTCCGGCCCGGGCGCCATCGCCACGGTCATGGTGCTCTCCGGCAAGCAGAAGTCGATGGAGGGGCGCCTCGCGCTCGAGGGGGCCGTCGTCCTGGTGAGCCTCATCACCTTCGTCGTCCTCCGCTCGGCCACGCTGCTCGCGCGCGTGCTCGGCAAGACGGGCATGAACGTGATCGGCCGCATCATGGGCCTCATCCTCGCGGCCCTGGCGATGCAGTTCGTGCTCGACGGAATGCGCGAGGCATTCCCGAGGCTGATCGGCGGCTGATCAGCCGGCGACGCGGTGAAGTGCGCGACCGACGAAGAACGGTCCCATCTTCTCGATGAACTCCGACGTCTGACGCGTCTTCCTCATCGCCTGCACGAGGTGCGAGAGCGGGTGGAGCGTCTTGCCGACCAGGCCGATGATGAACTCGTTGTCGCCCGCGTCGATGCCGTGGCAGGCGAGGCGAATGTCGTGCGCCAGCTCCTTCTGCCCGTAGGCCATGCCGATCGCCGCGTGCTCGCGCAGGATGTGGCTCTGGTCGATCGGCTCCAGCTTGGCGAAGGCCCCCTTGCGGCGCAGCGGGTACCAGACGTGCCAGTTCCACTCCTCGTTCTGCACGTTGTGGATCGGGCGCTCGAGCAGGCCGTAGGCGAGGTCCGGCTCGTGGCCGGTGGAGTAGCTGCGCCCGAGCATGCCGTACTCCGGCCGGAGCTCGACGTGAGCCAGCGCCGGCGTGTCGAAGAGCGGACGGACGGCGTCGATGAAGTGCGCCGGATCGCGGCTCCAGGTGAGCAGCCCGAGGCCGCGCGGGGCCATCGTGTCGGCGTAGACGACGGCGGGGATCTTCCGCTCGGTCAGGTGCCCCTTGAGCGCCTGGGCGACCGCACCGGGAGAGTGGGCCGGACCGGCGGGGACGTCGAAGACGAGGAGCTGCATGAACAGCCGGTCGTTCATCTCCTGGCGGACGCCGTCCTTCTTCCCGCCGTACTCGTTGACGTTGACCTCCGGGAGCCCCGGCGCCTTGGTTTCCGCGCTGTCCGACATGAGAAAAATCCTTAGCACGTAGAATCGAGGCAACCGAGGGCGAGCGCGGGCCGACGAGCCGTCATGACGGTAGACGCGACCCGCAGGAACGACCCCCAGCGCGATTACTACGACCTCGACAGCGACCCGTCCGCAGGCGGGTCGACAGCAGCGGCCGTGCCATCGCCGCAGACTGCGCCCGCGTCAGGCACGAGCGCACGTCACCCCGGCGCCGACGACGCGCCGGATCCGCTCGCGGGTCGCTCGCACGGCCGCGCGTCCGCAGATTTCGTCCGCCGCGCGACCGCGACGCCGAAGCCGCCGAGCGCCGACGACGGCGTCATCTACCTGGGCATGAACAGCACCGCCGGCCAGAACGTGCACGAAGCGCGCTTCCTCGCGCAAAACGTGCGCCAGGGGACCGAGGTGGACGTGATCGGCCACGGCGAGAAGGACGCGAAGCTCGGCGCGGACCAGGTACGCATCAAGGGGGCGGACGGCGCGTCGGCGACCGCCGATCTCGCCACCGACGAGGGGCGGCAGGCGTTCGCCTCCAGCTTAGGCGTGCCGCCGGAGCGCGCCGCCGCCGTCGCCAAGGTGCTCGCGGAGGCCGAGCCGGGCGGGCGCGACGAGCTGGCGAGCCTGGCGTCGGTGCTGGCGCGCGGCGAGCGCGGCGAGGCGATGCCGGGGCGCCTGGTGCTCTCTGGCCACTGCTACAGCAGCAACCTCTACGACGGGAACGAGAAGCCCGGCGCGACGAAGCTCGGCGACCTCACGCTCGACTCGGTCAAGTCGCTCGCCCAGGCGTTGCCCGGCGGCGCGGCCCACATCCAGGACGTGATGTTCTCGGCCTGCAGCACCGGGTACGACGCGGGCCACCTCGGTGAGGGGCGCACGGCGCTGTCGTCGTGGAAGGAGAGCTTCCCCAACCTGAAGACCGCCTGGGGCTACGGCGGTCCGACGAACTGGCACTCGCCGTCGGGCGGGCTCGCCCTGCAGCACGTTGCCGACTGGGAAAAGGCGAGCCGCGGCGCGGTCGATCACCTCCCGCCACACGCTCAACGGGTGAGCACCTGGAGCGAGCGCGACGGCTACCGCATGGGGACGGACAAATGATAAAAAAGCTCGCCTTCGTGGTCGCGTTACCGCTCGCCGGATGCGCCGCCGCCACCCCCGCCGCCACCCCCGCCGGGAGCACGACGATCGCGATTCCGCACGCGGCCGCGAGCGTATGCGCTCCCGTCTCGGCACCGACGACGGCGTCCCCGGTCGCCATGTGCACCGACACCTTCGCGCAGAAGGGGAGCGGCGCCGAAGGCCTGAACGTCGACGCGCTCCTCTTCGGCGCCTGCGACCAATTCCTCCCGGCGTTCGTCGATGTCGTGCGCGCCTCCTGCACCGGCGTAGCGCCGGAGCTGGTGAAGGCCATGGTCGAGGAGCAGTCCGCGCGTCTGCTTCACAAGGCCGATCCCTCCGACGACTCGTTCTACGTCGACCTCGCACACGCCACGCGCCCCTTCGTGCCGGCTGGCTGCCTCAGGAGCTTCCCCACCGACCGCGAGGACGTCGGCCGCCAGATCTTCGAGATCAAGAAGGACTGGCGCGAGTGCTACCCCGAGCCCGAGCTGCTCGGCGCCTTCACCAGGGACTGGGGAGCGATGGTGACGTACGCAAGCTCCAGCATCAACGCGTCGGAGTACTTCTGGGCGGTCGCCATCGCGCCGCACATGACGCCCCTCGACAAGCAGTTTCTCCGCAAGTTCCTCGTCTGCGGGCAGTTCGTCGCGCCACCGTCGTTGGTCCAGGCCGGGCCGGAAACGCAGTCTCCGTACGGCGCCCAGGCGGCCGCCGACGAGCCGGACGTGCCGCCGCCCGTGACCAAGCCCCCCGTTTCGAGGCATCCTCCGAAGCGATGAACGCGGCGACGAACGAGAGGTACCTGAGCGGCTTCGGCAATCACTTCGCCACCGAGGCGGTGCGCGGCGCGCTCCCCGAGGGGCAGAACTCGCCGCAGAAGGTGCCGTTCGGTCTGTACGCCGAGCAGCTCTCGGGCGCTGCCTTCACCTCGAAGCGGAGCGAGAACCGCCGCAGCTGGCTCTATCGCCTGCGGCCGACCGCCTCGCACGGCGCCTACCGGCCGCGCGAGGGCGGCGCCGCCAGCCTTCTGCGCAGCGGACCGTTCCACGAGGTTCCGCCATCCCCCAACCGCCTCCGCTGGGATCCGCTGCCCGCACCGAGCGCGCCCACCGATTTCGTCGAGGGGCTCACCACCCTCGGCGGCAACGGCAGCCCCGCCGAAGGCATCGGCGCCGCCGTCCATCTGTACACCCTGAACCGCAGCATGACCGACGCCGTCTTCACCAACGCCGACGGCGAGCTGCTCCTCGTCCCGCAAGCGGGGCGCCTGCGCCTGGTCACCGAGATGGGCGTCCTCGAGATCGCGCCGGGCGAGATGGGCGTCCTGCCGCGCGGGGTTCGCGTGCGCGTCGAGAGCGACGGTGGGAGCGAGGACGGCGCCGCCCGCGGCTACGTCTGCGAGAACTACGGCGCCCCGTTCCGCCTCCCCGAGCTCGGCCCCATCGGCTCCAACGGCCTGGCAAACCCGCGCGATTTTCTCACTCCGGTCGCCGCCTTCGAGGACGTCGACCGCCCGACGCGCATCGTGCAGAAGTTCCAGGGCGGCCTGTGGGAGACCGAGCTCGATCACTCGCCGCTCGACGTGGTCGCCTGGCACGGCAACCTCGCGCCGTACAAATATGACCTCGCCCGCTTCCAGACGATCGGCACCGTCAGCTTCGACCACCCCGACCCGTCGATCTTCACCGTGCTCACCTCGCCGAGCGAGATCGACGGCACCGCCAACTGCGACTTCGTCATCTTCCCGCCGCGCTGGATGGTGGCCGAGCACACCTTCCGCCCGCCCTGGTTCCACCGCAACGTGATGAGCGAGTACATGGGGCTCGTGAAGGGGGCGTACGACGCCAAGGCCGGCGGCTTCACCCCCGGCGGCGGCTCGCTGCACAACTGCATGAGCGGCCACGGCCCCGACCTGCCGAGCTACCGCCGCGCCGTCGACGCCGAGCTCGGCCCGCAGAAGATCGAGGACACGCTGGCGATCATGTTCGAGACCCGCTGGGTGATCCGCCCGACCCGCTTCGCGATGGAGACGTCCGCGCTCCAGCGCGACTACGACGCCTGCTGGAACGGCTTCCCCAAAGCGCAGCTCTGAAGGAAGGGCACCGGGCGGCGTGCTACCCAGTGGGCCAACGATGCCCCTGTCTTCTCTTCCGCAGAAGTCGCCGGCGAACGAGCCGCTCCGTCCGCTGTCGGTCCCGGTCGGTCCGCGCCTCGAGAAGGTGCTCACGGTCGCCTTCCGCGCGCGCCGGGCGGTGCTCCTCGAGGGGCCCACCGGCGTCGGCAAGAGCGAGATCGTCCGGCGCGTCGCCCAGGACCTCGGCATCGAGACCATCGTGCTCGACCTGAGCCTCCTCGAGCCGCCGGATCTCGTCGGGCTCCCCACGGTGAAGGATGGGCGGACCGAGTACGCGCTGCCGCACGTGCTGCCCACGGGCGGCTCCGGCATCCTGCTGCTCGAGGAGCTGAACCGCGCCGAGCGTTACATCCAGCAACCCGCGCTGCAGCTCCTCTCCGCCCGTCGCCTGCACGAGTACGTGCTCCCCGCCGGCTGGGTATGCGTGGCGACGATCAACCCGCAGACCGCCGAGTACCACGTGACCACGCTCGACAAGGCACTGCGGGCGCGCTTCCTCCAGGTGGCGGTGCGCGCCGACCGCGCCTCGTGGCTCGCCTGGGCGCAGACGCGCAGCCTGCACGCCGGGGTCGTCGGTGTGGTGCAGGCGCACGAGCGCGCGCTCGACGAGGTGCCGCCGCGAACCTGGACCTACGTGTCGGATCTGTTGCAGGCGTTCACGCCGGCGGAGCTCGAGGACGGAGCGCTGCTGCGCGACGCCATCGGCGGCTACCTGCCGGCGGCGTGGGTGGAGACGTTGCTCGCGGCGAAACAGACCTGGGGTGCGCGCCTCGCCTTCGACGTGCGCGAGCTGCTGGCCACCTACGCGCCGGGCTCGCCGCTGGCCAAGCAGATCACCGGCTTCCGCGAGCAGGGGCAGACCGATCGCATCGACGAGATCGTCCACCGCCT
>JAMFST010001080.1 GCA_026225435.1 Labilithrix luteola | reverse complement strand
GAAGACCGCGCCGGCCTCGGCACCGAGTGGGGCGAGAAGCGCGACTCGTCGATCAACCTGGTCTCCTTCGACCGCGCGTCGCCGACGGTGCCCTTCGCGCTGGCGACGGTGCGCTACAACGACCGCGACGGCTTCCACGCTCTCGTCGGCGGTCACGCGGAGAAGGCGCGCGGTCTCACCGTCGCCGGCGGCGCCGTCACCGTTGTCGTGCAGGATGGCGACGGCGACCCGCTCGAGGCGGTGCGCAAGAACGGGCAGCTCTTCGTGGTCGGTCGCGCCGGCGAGCGCTACAGCCTCCGCCTGCGCAACAACACGCGTCGCCGCTTCGAGGCGGTCGCCACCGTCGACGGGCTCGACGTGATGGACGGCACCAGCGGTTCGTTCGACCACCGCGGGTACATCCTGCCGCCGTCCGGGGAGGTGGTCATCGACGGCTTCCGCCGGAACGAGAACGAGGTGGCCGCCTTCCGCTTCGGCTCGGTTGCCAGCTCGTACGCCGCGCAGAGCGGAGGCGCGCGTGACGTCGGCGTCATCGGCGTCGCCTTCTTCCGCGAGGTCGGCGACGACAGCGAGAACGACGACGCCCTGCGCCGCACCGCCAACCCGTTCCCCGATCAGAGCCGCTTCGCCCACCCGCCGCCGGGTCGCGATTGAGCGTTCACGAGAGCATCGACGGATCGGTCGGGGCGCCGGGGAAACGGCGACCCGCCCACAGCTGCCAGACCGCCGTGATGACGAGCACGAGGGCGACGAGGAGGAACATGCCGCTGGTGTTGGGCGGCAGCGAGCAGACCACGAGGACGAAGACGGTCCACAGCGCGGCGCCGAGGCCGACGACGATGCCGCTGGCGCCGAGGTTCCATGGACCGCGCCGCGTCCACCGGCCGGAGAGCCGGGCGCGCACCCCGAGCGCGATGGGCAGCGCGTAGGAGACGTAGAGCGCCGTGGTGGCGAGCGAGGCGACGGCGACGAACACATCGTCGTTCCCGAGCGTGACCACCAGCACCAGCGCGATCGACAGCGCGGCCGCCGTCACCACCGCCGCGCGGGGGACACCGCTGGCCGCGTGCACCTCGCCGAGCGCGCGCGGGAGCCCGCGGTCACGGGCGAACGCGAACAGTGTTCGCGACAGACCGGTCAGCGCCGACAGACCGCAGAACCACATCGCCACGAGGGCGAGCGCCATCGCCGCGCGCCCACCGGTGTCCCCGAGCGCGCTGCGCATCACGAACAGCGCCGGGTGCGCGTCGACCATGGCGGCCCGCGTGTCCCCGGTGGCGAGCGCCAGCGCCACGACCAGCGCGTAGCCGGCGACGGCGCTCACCAGTACCGACAGCACGATCCCCCGCGGAGCCTTGCGCGCCGCATCGTGCGTCTCCTCCGAGGCGTGCGCCGCCGCGTCGAAGCCGGTCATGGTGAACATCCCGAGCAACAGCGACGAGAGAAACCCGCCGGCGCCGCTCGTCCCGTCGGTCACGAGGAACCCGATCGGTCGCACCCGTCCGAAGACGAGCAACAGCCCCGCGAGCACCACCACGCCGACGATGTGCACGACCGCCGACAGATCGTTGGCGAGCGCCACGGCGCGGATCGAGCGCAGGTTCAGCGCCGCGTGCGTGAGCACGACCGCGAGCAACAAGGGCAGGGTGTACGCGCTGCGCAGCCCGAGCTCGAACACGACCCCCTGCGCGAAGGCCACGTCGATGGCGGCGACGATGGCGATCTGGCCGCTCACGTTGAGCATG
>JAMFST010001079.1 GCA_026225435.1 Labilithrix luteola | reverse complement strand
TCCACACGAGGACCGCGCGGACCTCGCCTTCCGGCACGATGACCCGCGCGGCAAACGTCCCGCCGGCAGGGCCGCTGGCCTCGATGCGCACGTCCTCGGTGCGCGCCACCTTCGGCTTGTCGGGGCTCTGGCGCAAGCGGGCGAGGTGCGCGCGCGCCTCGCCCGGAGTCATCTCGTGGATGGGCGGCATCCCGCTCGCCGCGAGGGCCGCGAGCAGATCAATCGTCGGCTGGTCGAGCGCCATTCGGCGATTCTACCACCGCGGAAACAGGACGAAGCGCGCGTCGCAGGTGCGCCGGCGGCTCCCCGAAGCGCTGCTTGAAGCAGCGGGTCAGGTGGCTCTGATCGGCGAAGCCGGTGAGCATGGCGATCTCGCTGATCGGCATCGCCGTCGTGATGACCATCTCGTGCGCGCGCTCGAGGCGGCGAGCGCGCAGGTAACCGTGCGGCGACTCGCCGAAGGTCTGGCGAAACACGCGGCAGAAGTGGTGCACGCCGAGCCCCACGAGGTGCGCCATCTCGGCGAGCGGCACGTCGTCCCCCAGCCGCCGGGCCACCAGCTCGCGCAGCTCGGTGATCTCCTCGTTGCTGAAGGTGCGGGCGCTGTCGGTGGTGTGGTCCAGATCGAAGTACGTGCGGAGCAGGCGGATGGCCATGCGCTCCCCGATCGCCTGGGTCGCGCGCTCGCTGGCCAGCTTGCGCGGAGGGCGCAGCTCTTCGATGAGCTCGCGCCCGAGGTGTCTCAGCGCCTCGTCGCGGATGCACAGGCCGTGGCGCATGCGCATCGAGGGCAAGCCGCCCACCTGTTCGCGGGCCAGCTCGCGCAGGTAGCTCGGCTCGATGTACACGTGGAGCACGTCGATGGGGCTCGCCCAGCCCCAGCGCGCGGAGATCAGCGGCGGCTGCAGCGACAGGTCACCGGGCCCCACCTCGCAGCGCTCCTCGTCGCGGCCGATCCGCCGGTGGATGACGGTGCGCCCCTCGACGTAGAGGACGATCACGTACGCGTCGGTGGCGACGCCGCGGGTGGGATCCTCGAAGGGCGGGTAGCGATAGCCGCGCACCCCCACGTGGCTCGGCGAGGCCACCGGCCCGTCCAGCCAGATGCTCTCGTCCGGCACCACCGAATCGAGGTGACGCCCGAGACGCAAGATCCCGGTCGGTGATCGCGCAGTCTCGGAGCGGCCCCCCACGACGGTCAGCCTAGCGCGAAAAAAAGTGAGCAGCCGGGACCGTGTACCGTGACTCAGGAGTCATGAACCTTCTTGGCCGATTTGCCGCGGTGGCCGCCTTCTCGAGCTTTGCAGCCGGGTCGGTGATCGCGGGATGTTCCGGGAGCAGCGACTACAACGTGACGGACGGCGACGGCGGTGGCGGTACCACCACCGGCGGCGGCACCAAGGACGCCAGCGGTGGCAACACCGGCACCGGCGGCGACAGCAGCACCGGCACCACGGGCGGCGGCACCACCGGCGACGGCGGGACGGGCGCGATGCCGCCCGGCGACGCGGGGACCTACATCGTCTATCCGCAGGACGGCGGCGGCGCGCCCGACGGCTTCTGGGACGCCGGCACCATCCCCGCGGCGACGCAGGTGATGACCTTCGCCTTCCTCAACCGCACCAACGGCAAGTACGCCGACTCCGAGGTCTACTGGAGCTTCAAGACCGGCACGATCAACGAGACGCACTCCATCGCCGAGCAGCCCTTCTACGACATGCCCGCCAACAGCTCGGGGCGCATGTACTTCTTCCTCTGCGCCACCGGCGACACCACCTGCTCGGCCGACCCGACCAAGAGCCAGTATTACGACTTCATCGAGCACACCATCGGGCCGACCCAGTACAACGGGAACACCACGCGGGTGGACGCCTTCGGCATCAAGCTGGCCCTGCGCCTGCACTGCGCGGACGGCTGGGACATGGCCATCGGCGAGGACTACGCGACGTTCGCCGATGATCGCGCGACGACCTTCCAGCAGTTCCTCGACTTCGTGCCGGACGTCTTCGACTCTCTCGCCCAGCCGCCCAACGCGCCGTACCGCATCGTGCAGCCGGGCGCGGGCGCCTTCGTCGACGGCGGCGCGGGGGCTCACTACTACGACAGCTTCGTCGACGAGGTGTGGGCCGCCAACGGCATCACCATCCCCAAGCCGGGCCCCAACGTCAGCGGTTTCCCGCAGAACATCACCGATCTGTCCGCGGCCCTCTACCGCCACGTGGGGAACAAGGCGGGCACGTTCAACCCCGACGGCACCATCATCGACCAGTCGATCTGGGCCGACGCCGGCGCGTTCTACCAGGCGCCTCCGGCCGACTACTATGCGGCCTTCATGCACATGCACGCCCTCGGCGGGAAGCAGTACGCCTTCCCCTACGACGACGTCGGCGGCTACTCGAGCTACCTCTCGCACGACCACCCGCAGTACATGCTCGTGGCGATCGGATGGTGAGCCGCATGCGTTCACGACTCGCCGCGCTGGCCACCTTCGCCGGCGCCGGCGCGGTCGCCACCATCCTCGCCTCGGCTTGCTCCAGCTCCTCGTCCGACAGCGGCACCGGCGCGCCCGGAAAGAACGGCTCCGACGCCGCCGCCGGGAGCAGCACCGGTACCCCCGGGAGCGGCACGACGAGTCCCCCGGGCACCACGTCCGGTGACGGCGGCGGCACCACCATCACCACCGGGCCACCGCTCGACTCCGGCCTCGGCGCGCCGACGCTCGACGGCGGAGAAGATCCGGCGTCGCACGGCGGGACCATCACCTTCGAGCAGATCGGCGCCCCAGGCTGGTTCCCCAGCCGGCGCGATCCGGCGGTCGGCCCCTGCGACGCGTACAGCTCGTCGAGCTGCTGCCTCGCCACCGACACCATCACCTCCAACGCGCTCACGCCCTGGGACGAGGACCTCATCCTCACCTTGCGCGGACCGATGAACGTGGCGCAGATGGCG
>JAMFST010001078.1 GCA_026225435.1 Labilithrix luteola | reverse complement strand
GAGGACGAGGCCGAGGACGAAGACGACGCCAACGGGCACCGGCTCGCGTGACGGGCTCCTGACGTGCGAACATCGAGGTCCCCGTGCGTCCCCTAGGCAGCGCTCTTTTCTGGAAGATCCTCCTCAGCTCGCTGGTGGTCGTCGGCGTGCTCGGCGTCGCCCTCGGGCGCGCGCAGCAGACGCACGAGGAGCTCGACCGGCAGTTCGAGCGCCTGGTGCAGCACGATCTGCGGCTGGCCGACGACGCCGAGGTGCTCCTCCGCCTGCTGGCCGATCTCGAGACCGGCAAGCGCGGCTTCCTCCTCACGCGCTCGCGCACCTTCCTCACCCCCTACGAGGAGGCGCGCGCCGACCTCGACCACGTGCTCGCCGAGGCGCAGTCGACCGCCGAGAACGGCATGGAGGACGAGCGCGTCTCGTCCTTCGGGCGCATCGTCCGCGAGTGGATCGCCACGGTGAGCGAGCCACAGATCCACCTCCTGGAGAGCAACCCGGGGATCGTGCCGTCGGTCGACATGACCGCCGCCGGCACCACCAAGACCGACGAGGCGCGCGCGCTCATGACCGAGCTGCGCGACGAGGTGCGCCACGCCGCCGACGCCCGCGAGGACATCGCCTTCCAGACGGCGACCCGCTCGCGGCAGCAGACGACCGTGCTGCTGGTGCTCTCGATCATCATCGCGCTCGGCAGCGGCATCTGGATCGCCCGTGACGTCGCCTCGGCCGCCGCGCTGCTCGAGGAGGGGATGGTCGCGACCAGCCGGCTCGAGGCGCTGCCGAACTTCCCCGACCGGCGCGACGAGCTCGGCACCGTCGGGCGCAGCTTGCAGAAGATGGCCGCGGTGCTGGTGGACAAGGACGCCAGCCTGCGCAGCACCCTGGCCGATCGCGAGCGGACGCTGAACGAGCTGCGCGCCGCCAACCTCGACCTCGAGAACCGCGACGCCAACGCGCGTCTCTACGCGGAGTTCGTGCGCGAGCTGAAGACGCTCGACATCGGCGCGCTCACCGGCTCGGGCGTGCGCGGGCTGGTGAAGCTCGCGCGGGCGCAGCTGGCGGTGGTCTACCTCCTCGACGGCGCCGACCGGCTCGCCTCGGTGCACGCGGAGACGGCCGACGGACGGCCCATCGATCACCACCTGTTCGCGGCCGACGGCTTTCCGCGCACCATCATGGAGCGGCGCGAGCCGGTGATGCTCGGCGGGGAGCTGGGCGACTCGGCCCCCACGGTCGACTTCGGGCTGGTCAAATCGAAGGTTCGCTGGCTGCTCGCGCAGCCCATCGCCGTCGGCACCGACTCGGCCGGCGCGCTGCTCGTGGCCGGCACCGAGGACATCCCCGTGGGCGCCGACGACCTCGTGCGCGACGGCGCGCGCCAGCTGGCGGTCGGTCTGCACAACGCCTGGGCGCACGAGCGACTCACGCAGCAGTCGCTCATCCTGAAGGAGCAGGGAGAGATCCTCGCCCGCGCGAACAAGGTGAAGACGGACTTCCTCGCCTCGATGAGCCACGAGCTGCGCACGCCGCTCAGCGCCATCCTCGGCTTCGCCGATCTGCTCCTCGGCTCCAGCAAGGAGACGCTCAGCACGCGCGCCCGCGAGTCGCTCGAGCGCATCAAGTGGAACGGCGACCACCTGCTCTCGCTCATCAACGACGTGCTCGACCTCGCCAAGGTGGAGTCGGGTCGGGTCGACGTGCGGCGCGCGCCGGTGAACATCGCCCAGCTCGCCCGCGCCTGCGTGGCCGAGGTGGACAGCCTGCGTGCCGGCAAGGATGTCACCCTCCACGCCGACGTGCCCGAGCACTCGATCGAGGTGCTCACCGACGCGCAGCGCGTGCGCCAGGTGCTGCTCAACCTGCTGTCGAACGCGCTCAAGTTCACCGATCAGGGGGCGGTCACCCTCTCGGTGCGCGCCACGCCCAGTGACGTGATCCTCCAGGTCACCGACACGGGCATCGGCATCGCGTCGCACGCGCTCGGCGAGCTGTTCCAGGACTTTCACCAGCTGCACGCCGGTGACGGGCGCAGGTTCGCCGGGACCGGCGTCGGTCTGGCGCTCTCGCGAAGGCTCGCCCGCGCGCTCGGCGGCGACATCGAGGTGACCTCGCGCGAGCACCAGGGCTCGGCCTTCACCTTGACCTTGCCGCGCACGGTGCCGGCGGCGGTCATCCACATGACCGACGGTCCGCCGTCCGCGCCCCCCTCGGCGCCGCTCATCGCCGACGCGGTGGCGGACAAATCGGCGGCCGCGTCGTGAGCGTCACCCTCGATCGCCCGAGCGCGCTCGGTCTGGTCGATCCGTCCGCCGGCGACGTGCTCATCGTCGACGACTTCGTCGACACGCTGGCGCTCTTCGAGGCGCTCCTCAGCGAGGACGGTCACCGGGTGCGCATCGCCTCGTCTGGCATGCGGGCGCTGGAGCTGGTGGAGGAGCGCGAGCCGGAGCTGGTGCTGCTCGACGTGTCGATGCCGCAGATGGACGGCGGCGAGGTGCTCCAGCGGCTGCGCGCGCGACGCGGGGGAGGGCCGGCGGTGATCATGCTGACCGCCGCCAAGCGCGAGCCGCACGCCATCGAGCAGGGGCTGCGCGGCGGCGCCGACGCCTACCTGACCAAGCCGATCGACTCGCGCGAGCTGCTGGCCCGG
>JAMFST010001077.1 GCA_026225435.1 Labilithrix luteola | reverse complement strand
GCTGCTCGGCGTGACCACGGCGCTCGTCGCGGCGGTCGCGTGGATCCCCGGGCGCTGGTGGCCGTTGCCGACGGTGTCGCCGCGCACGGTGATCTTCGCGATGCCGCTGATCGCCGGGCTCGGGCTGCGCATCGCCGTCTACCCGGCCCTCCTGGCGCGCGCGTCGCCGAGCCTGGCGCTCGAGACCTGGGCGGATCGTCATCGCGACGGCGAGCCTCTCGCCGCGCTTGGGAAAGACGTCGCCACGCCGGCAGCGGCGGGCACATGGCTGGCGGCCGCCGACGACGCTGGGAGCCGCCGCTGGCTGACGATGGGAAACCAGCCGACCGCGCTCGCCGAGGCGAACGCGAGCTACCGCGCGATCCGGCACGACAACCTGCCGCTCCTCGTCGCCGGCGACGAGACGACCCTGCTCGCCGCCAGCGAGCTGCACCCCGGCGAGACGAACGACAACCCGCTCGACCGCATCGTCCTCGCTCGACCGCCGGCGCAGCTCCGCCCGGTCGACGCGGAGGTCGAGAGCGCCGTCGCGCTCCTCGGCTGGCAGCTCACCGACGACGACGGAAAGGAGATCGCCCACGTCTGGGCGCACGGGCGAAACGCTCGCAAGGCGCGCCTGCGGGTGGTGCTCCGCGTGGACGCGCCGCCGCCGACCGGTTCGTGCACCTTCGTCCACGTCGACCGCAACCCGTCGCGCTTCGCCGCCGAGCACCGCGAGCTCGCCTACCCGCTGCGCTGGTGGACCGCCGGCGAGATCATCGTCGACGAGTACGCCGTCACCCTGGGGGCCGACTTCACCGCCGGCAGCTACCCGATCTACTGGGGAATGGGCGTCCTTCCATGCGAGGACGATCACCGCCGTGAGGTCACCCGCGGCCCCTCCGACGGACACGGCCGCATCTCTCTCGGCAACCTGGAGGTCCGATGAAGACGAAGCTCCTCGCGCCGGCGGGGGTCGTCGGCGTGCTCACCGCGCTGGCGATCGTGGTCCTGCGTCTCGCCGTCGCGGCGCGCATCGCCTGGTGGCTCGCGCCGGTGGTCGTTCCGCTCGCCGTGATCGCGCCGGTGCTCGCTGTGGCTTGTACCGATGCGCGGCAGCTCGCGCGCCTCGACTGGTGGAAGGCGCATCCGTCCACCACGCTCACGGTCTTCGCGCTGCTGGTCGGCCTGCCGCTGCTGGGCACCTGCTCGCTGGTCGACCCGTGGGAGTCGCACTACGCCGAGGTCGCGCGCGAGATGCTCGAGCGGCACGATCTGCTGTCGCCCTGGTGGGCGCACGACGGCTGGTTCCGCAGCAAGCCGGTGCTCCTCTTCTGGCTGGAGGCACTGTCGATGAAGCTCCTCGGTGTCGGCACCGGTCCCGACCAGGTGCTCGCCGGTGCGCTGGGCGCGGCGCATCCGGAGTACGCGGTGCGCCTGCCCGGGTTCCTCGGCGTGGTCGGCGGCGCGGTCGTCCTGCAGAAGGGGCTCGCGCATCTCGGGCAGCGCCTGGCGAGCGGCGTGGCGCTGGTCTTTCTCACCATGAGCGGCACCGTGTTGCTCGCGCACCAGGCGATCACCGACACGCCCCTGCTCGGCGCCACCGCCGCGTCGCTCGGCTTGCTCGCCGCCGCGGAGCTCGTCGGTCCGGACGCCGAAGCGCGCGTCTTCGAGCTGCGCCTCGGTACCCGTGCGCTCGCGCTCCACGCCGGCCATCTCGTCGCCGCGCTCCTTCTCGTCGCGGTGGTCCCGCAGCTGCTCGTCATCGTCACCGCCGGTCCGATTCACGCGGGCTCACCGCACGCCTGCACCTTGCCCGGTCAGCCGGCGTGTGCCGAGGTGCGCCTCGCCCACGCGGCGCTCGCCCCCTGGCTCCAGCTGCTCTTCTGGGCGCCGCTCCTCGCCGCCGTGGCCGCGAGCTTCGCGGCCGAGACGCGGCTCGATCGCCTGCTCGTCGCCGGCGCGTGGTGCGCGGCCGGCATCGGCACGATGGCCAAGGGGCCGGTCGGTCTGGTCGTCCCGGCGGCCGGCGCCTTCCTCGCGCTGGTCAACGGCCGCTCGCTCCGTCCGCTCCTGCGGCTCGAGATCCTCCGCGGCCTGGTCATCGTCGCGCTGCTGGTCCTCCCCTGGTACCTGGCGATGTACGCCCGTCACGGCCGGCCGTTCCTCGACGAGCTGGTCATGCGCAACATGCTCGGGCGCACGCTCGACCACTTGCACGATACCAACAGCAGCGAGGACACCGGCGTCTCCTACTTCGTGAAGCAGCTCGGCTACGGCACCTTCCCCTGGTCCGGCCTCGCCGCCGTGGCCATGCTCACTGCCGCGCGACGAGCGGACCAGGGCTCGCCCCGCGATCGGGTGCGCGCGCTCCTCTTCGGCAGCGCGCTCGCCACCTTCGTGCTCGTCTCGACGATGGGCACCAAGTTCCATCACTACGTGCTCGTCGCGCTCCCCGGCGTCGCCGGCGTGACCGGGATGTTCCTCGAAGAGCGCATCGCCGCTGCCGCCTCACGGAGCGTGCGGACGAGCCCCGCCGCACGCTGGACCTGGCCGGTGCTCATCCTCGTCGCGACGGTGCTCACCTGGCTCGTCGCCCGCGACTTCACCGTGCCGGTCACCGACGACGCGCCAGGTGCGGGGGGCCCGTCCGGCGCCGCCCGCTTCTTCCACCTGCTCACTTACCGCTACGACCGTCGCTGGATCTCGAGCGCGCAGTTCCTCCCGCTGCTCGTGATGGCCGGATCGCTCTTCGCGCTCGCCCTGGCGCCGCTCGGTTGGCTCCGCCAGCGCCTGCGCCCGCGCATCATCGCCGCCTTCCTCGCCCTCGCGACCCTCTTCGCCGTCTGGCTCGGCAACGTTTACCCGGCGGTCGCCGCCCACGACGGTGGCCAGCGCGAGCTGCTCGTCCGGTACGAGTCCGAGCGCGCCCGGCATCACGACAGCGGCCCGCTCGTCGCCTGGGAGCTCAACTGGAAGGGGGAGAACTTCTACACCGGCAACGACGTCGCCGTGTTCCTCGGCGGAGGCGCCACCTTCCACTCCTACGTCGAGTCCGAACGCGCCCGCGGCCACGCCCTGTACATCGTGACCGAGCGCCCGCGCCTGCGCAGTCTGCGGTCCGAGCTCGGCGCCGCGCTCCCCACCGAGGAGCTGGTCACCGCTGCCGAGTGCGACGAGTTCGTCTTGATCCGGGTCGCGCCGCCGTGAGAGGGGCGGGCGACCCGGGGGCACCGCTCACGGAACTTCGACGACCTCGAACACGCGACGCACGACCTGCTCGGCCGTCACTTCTTCGGCGTCGGCCTCGTAGGTCAGCACCAGGCGATGCCGCAGCACGTCCGGACCGACGGCCTTCACGTCCTCCGGCGTCACGTAACCGCGGTGACGGAGGAACGCGTGCGCGCGGGCCGCGAGGTTGAGCGCGATGCTGGCGCGCGGGCTGGCCCCGTACTCGATGAGCGGAGCCAGGTCCTTCAGCCCGTGCTTGGCCGGCTCGCGCGTCGCGAAGATGACATCGACGATGTAGTCCTTCACCTTGTCGTCGACGTACACCTGTCCGATGATCCGGCGCGCGTCGAGCAGCTCCGCCGGCGTCACCACCGGCTCGGCCTTGAGCGACTCGCTGCCGACGGTCATGCGGTCCATGATCTTCCGCTCTTCCTCGCGGCTCGGATACCCGACCTTGATCATGAGCATGAAGCGGTCGACCTGCGCCTCGGGCAGG
>JAMFST010001076.1 GCA_026225435.1 Labilithrix luteola | reverse complement strand
TCCGGGGATCGCCAGGCGAGCGACGTGCTACGAGGGCGTCGATGGCCGAGAGCAGCCGCCGCCGTTCGGTCGCCCTGGCTGCGGCGGCCGCGCTCGTGGTGGCCGGGAACGTCGCGTACGTGCTGATCCACGGCTCCCCCGGCTCGTCGATCTCCTCCGCCTCTTCCCCGCGAGCGCACTTCGCCACCACGTTCGACGTGGCGCACTTCCTCAAGGGCAACCTGCACACGCACACCAACCGGAGCGACGGCGACAGCGCGCCCGAAGACGTGGTCGCCTGGTACCGCGACCACGGCTACGATTTCCTCGCGCTCACCGATCATGACGTCCGCTCCCCTCCCGACGACCCGCCGCTCGCGCCCGGGCCGACTCTCCGGCTGATCGCCGGCGAGGAAGTGACGATGGGGGGCGCGGGGCATGCCGTACATATGAATGCACTTTGCACGCAGTCGCAGATCGGTGGGCATGGCTTCGATTCGGCCGCCTCCGCGCTCGCCTGGGGCGCCGCCGCCATCGAGCAGCAGCACGGCATCGCGCTCATCAATCATCCCAACTACGACCGCGGTATCGCCGCCGCCGATCTCCTCGCCGCGCCCACCGCCTCGCTGCTGGAGATCGCCAGCGGACATCCGTACGTCTTCTCGCAAGGAATCGACGACCGGCCGTCGCACGAGGCACTGTGGGACTGGAGCCTCGGGCAAGGGATGCACCTGATGGGCGTCGGGGTGGACGACATGCACCACCTGGACGAGACCGCGAAGGTGGAGCCGCCGGCCTTCCCTGGCCGCGCCTGGGTGGAGGTATTCGCCACCTCCAACGACGAGCGATCCATCTGCGAGGCGCTCCGCGGTGGACATCTGTACGCCTCGACGGGGGCGGAGCTGACGCGGCTGCGGGTGACGGCGGAGTCGTACACCGTGTGGCCGCGACAGCGCGCCGCGGTGGTCTTCATCGGAGGCGAGGGGCGCGAGCTTCAGCGCACCACCGTCGCGGCGGGCGCGCAGGCGACGTACACCCCGCACGCCGGCGACGTGTACGTGCGCGCTCGGCTGGAGACCGATGAGGGGCGCGCGTGGACACCGGCGGTGTTCGTCGCACCCGCCACGCCTTAGAGCAATGTCGTACTTCGCTCCGCCATCATCAGATTTGTTTGCAATCCCGGGGTGATCCACCGGGCCAACCCGAGGCCACTCAGGCAGGCGAGCGACGTTGCGCGCTCCCTTCACCGATGGCGCTCCCTCTCCAGATCGGGTTCACACGTTGCTGCCTCGCCGGCGCACTCGGCGCCGCGATCGGCGAAGCGATCCACGTCGGTGGGCTGTGCATCCACGCGCGCGCCTACTCCTCGGTGCTGCCCGCCGGCGCCGAGGCCTTCGCCGCCGTCGTCCTCCCCGGGATCTTGATCGCGCTCGTCCTCGGCGCGCTCTTCGACGCGCCGCGGGTGCGCAGCGCCGAGCGCGAGGTCGCCGCCGCGGTGCCGCGCGGATCGCTGCCGCTCGCCTGCGGGGTCCTCGGGCTCGCCGCGGCGGCGGTGCGCGATGTCACGCAGGTCGGCCAGGACAGGTTCACCGTCAACGTGACCGTCACCCTGGCGGTCGCGGCGGGCGCGATGGTGCTGCTCGTCGGCGCGCCGGTGGTCGTACTTTCTAGCGGGTGGATCGGCCCGCTCCTCGATCGCCTGGAGCGGCGGGCGACGTGGCTGCGCGATCTGTCCCGTGGTTCGGCGCCGGTAGCCATCGCGGGCTGGATCCTGGTGGTCGGCGTCCACCGGCTCTTCCCTCCGGCCATGATCGGCCCGCTCATCGGCGCGGTCACCGGCTTCGCCGCCGCCAGCCGTCGCCCCGGGCGCTCGATCTTCGCGCGGCTCCTGCGCGGCCACAGCGGACACGCGCGGGTCGCGTTGCTCGTCGCCGTCAGCATCGCCACGGTGATCGCCCTGCCGCGCGTGCCTGCCGCCGGGCGCGCCATCCTCCTCTATCGCAGCCCGCTGGTCGGCAGCCTGCTGGGAGCCGCCCGCACGCTCGCCGACCGTGACGGCGACGGTTACTCGTCGGTGCTCCTCGGCGGCGATTGCAACGACCACAACGCGCGTATCAACCCGGGCGCGAGTGACATCCCGGGGAACGGGATCGACGAGAACTGCTCCGGCGCCGACGCCACCCCCTACGTCGCCTATCGCCAGCCCGCCTTCGTCCCGCCGGCGCTGCCGAGGCGGCCGAACATCGTGGTGGTGATGCTCGACGCGCTCCGGCCCGACCACCTGCACTTCGCCGGCTACTCGCGCAGGACCTCGCCGAACCTCGACGCCTTCCGCGAGGAGTCGACCTGGTTTCGCAACTCCTACACGCCGGGAGCGAGCACCCGCTTCGCCCTCGCCTCGATCATGACGGGGCTCGACGTGGAGAGCATCCCGCAGAACCGCGGGCGCACCGACCTCGATCTGGAGCCGGGGACGCGCGTGCTCGGCGAGCGGCTGGCGGAGAGCGGCTACGATCCGGTCGGCTACACCATCAGCTACGTCACCCAGCACATTCGCGGGGTCGGCGCCGGCTTTCGCCCGTGGACGACGCCGTGGCCGGAGGACGAGTGGGAGAAGAACTTCCCCGTCTCGGCGACCAAGACGACCGACGCGGGGCTCGCGTACCTGGCGAGCGTCCCGGCGAGAGACGACAGGGGGCACGACGGCAAGCCGTTCTTCCTCTTCCTCCACTACCAGTGCACCCACCAGCCCTACGCCCGCAACGACCGGTGGATCTACGGCGACAGCTCGCTCGACGACTACGACAGCGGCCTGTCCTACTGCGACGACGAGCTCGGCCGGTTGTTCGCCGCCCTGCGCGCGCGGTCGGACGCGGACCGCACGGCGACCTTCGTGTTCTCCGATCACGGCGAGCTGTTCGACGAGCACGGGCTGTCGGAGCACGGCAGCTCCATCTTCCAGCCCGACGTGCGCACGGTGCTGCTCGCGCACGTCCCCTTCCTGAAGCGCGTGCCCGAGGTGGACACGCCGGTGTCCTTGCTCGACCTCGAGGCCACCTGGCTCTCGCTCGCCGGCACCTCCAACCCGGACAGCCGCGGCTGGAACCTGCTGCCGCTGCTCGCGCACGGCGACGACGCGGGGGACCGGCAGCGACCGCTCTTTCTCTACACCGACATGACGCGCGGGACGGTGCGCCACCAGGTCCGCGGCGTGCTGCTCGACCGGCTCAAGTACGTGCGCGATCT
>JAMFST010001075.1 GCA_026225435.1 Labilithrix luteola | reverse complement strand
GGCGGCGGCGCGGAGCCGAGCTGGAACGTACCGGTGTGCGTGCGCGCGGGGCACGGGAAGGACGTCAGCACCACCTGCTCGCTGCTGCCGGGCGGAAAGGGGGGCATCGAGCTGCCCACCTGCGCCGACTGGATCTACCCGAACAGCGACGCCGCGGGGTACTACCGCTTCTCGCTGCCGCCCAAGGAGCTCGAGCAGCTGCGCGCGCACGCGAGCACGTCGCTCTCGACGGCGGAGCGGATGGCGCTGGCGCAGAACCTGCGAGCCTCGTTCGACGCGGCGACCCTTCCGGCTGCCGAGGTGCTGCACGCGCTCGAGCCGCTCGCTCACGACGCGCACGGAGCGGTCTCGCGCCTGCCGCTCGGGGTGTTCGCCATGGTGGACGAGACCGTGCTCGACGAGGCGGACCGCGCCCGCTTCCGCGCTCACGTGACGCACCTGTACCTGCCGGTGGCCACGGCGCTCGGCTGGCACCCGGCGGCGACCGACGACAACTGGCGTCGCGCGGCGCGCGGCTCGATCCTCGGCTACCTCGCGCTCGATCTCGAGGAGCCGCACATGCTGGCGGAGGCGGCGCAACGCGGGCGCGCCTATCTCGGCATGGGCGGGGACGGCGCGCTCCACCCGGAGGCGGTCGACGCCGATCTCGCGGGCATCGTGCTCGGCGCGGCGGTGCGGCAGTCGAAGGTCAGCGACGCGGCGGGGAAGTCGGCCTTCGAGGCGGCGCTCGGCGCGCTCGGCAAGAGCGAGGACTCGTCGACCCGCAGCCGCCTGCTCCGCGCGCTCGCCGAGGTACGCGATCCCGCGCTGGTTCAGCGGGCGCTCGATCTCGCGCTCGACCCCAAGCTGCGGCAGAACGAGCGGCTCTACGTGGTCGGCGGGCTGCTCTCGGATCGGGCGACGCAGGACGCGGCGTGGACCTGGCTCAAGACGCACTTCGACGCGCTCGCGCCGATGCTGCCGGACCGCTTCGCCGGCTACGCCGTGGGGATGCCGAGCTTCTGCGATCGCGCCCACGAGGACGACTTTCGCGCCTTCTTCACCCCGCGCGCGCCCGGCATCAACGGCGCGCCGCGCACGCTCACGCAATCGATCGACCGGATGGACCAGTGCATCGCGCGTCATGACGCACAGCGTGAGAGCGCGACGCAGTACGTGCAGTCGTTGAAGCATTGAGCAGCGCAGTGTTCCCGATGGCGCGTTCAGCGGCGTCGGGAATGGCGCTAGCCTCGCGCTCATGGTCAAGATCATGTTCGTGCTCCACGAGCGCGCCGGGATGAACCTCCGTGATGCGCACACCTACTGGGGGACCAAGCACGCGGACATCCTCCGCAAGGTCCCCAAGGTGAAGAGCTACGTGCAGAGCCACGCGCTCACCGCGCTCGACGGCACCAAGACGCCGGTGCTCGGGTTCGCCGAGCTCTCCTTCGAGAGCGAGGCGGACTACGCGTTCGCCATGGCCTCGCGGGAGATGGCTGCTGGCTTCGCCGACGTGCAGAACTTCGCGGACGAGACGCGGGTCGACGCGGCCGTCGTCCGCGACACCAAGGCCATCTGATCGCCGTCTGGTAAGCTTCTCCGCCATGGACGTCGGCGGAAGAGTGGTGGTGGTGACCGGGGGAGCGCACGGGATCGGCCGCGCGCTCGCCGAGCGATTTCATCGGGAGGGGGCCAAGGTCGTGGTCGTCGCCGATCTCGATCTCGACGCCGCGCAGGCGGTCGCTGCCGGCATCGGCGGAGCGGCGATCCGCTGCGACGTCGGCGAGGAGCGCGACATCTGGGCGCTCGTCAACGAGACGGAGAAGCGCTTCGGCGCCATCGGACTCTTCTGCTCCAACGCGGGCATCGCGCAGTTCGACCCGCTGCCGGCGCAGGCTGCCGGCGCCGCCAGCGCTCCCAACGACGCCTGGCAACGCAGCTTCCAGGTGAACGTGATGGCCCACGTCTACGCCGCGCGCGTACTGGTCCCGCTCTTCGCCAACCGCGGCGGCGGCTACTTCCTGCAGACCGTCTCGGCCGCCGGCCTCCTCTCGCAGATCGGCGGTGCGGTCTACGCGACCACCAAGCACGCAGCGATCGGCTTCGCCGAGAACCTGGCCATCATGCACAAGGCGCAGGGGATCAAGGTCTCGGTGCTGTGCCCGCAAGGGGTCGACACGCCGATGCTCCGCAGCTTGCCGCCCGGCTCGCAGAACGTCGACGGCGTGCTCACCGCCGAGGCGGTGGCGGAGTGCGTGGTGCAGGGGCTCGCCAAGGAGAGCTTCCTCATCCTCCCGCACCCGCAGGTGCTCGACTACATGCGCAAGAAATCCGAGGACTACGACCGCTGGATCGGCGGCATGGCCAAGTTGAAGCGCAATCTCGACGCCGGTCTCGTCGACGGAAACGCCAAGAAGAGCTGATCAGTCCTTCTTCGTCGTGTCGGCCGCGTGCTTGTCGCGCATGGACCTTCGCAAGAACTTGCCGGTGGTGGTCTTGGGGATCTCCTCCACCACCTCGACGATGCGCGGATACTTGTATGCGGCGATGCGTGACTTGCAG
>JAMFST010001074.1 GCA_026225435.1 Labilithrix luteola | reverse complement strand
GCGCGCACGCGTAGACGGCGTAGCCGCCCACCGGATCGCGCTCGAGGAGCGTCTTCTGCGTGGTCCAGACGATGGCCACGCGCGTGCCGGAAGCGGCGATGGCGACGCGTCCGTCGGCCAGGTCGGTGAAGGTGCCGACGCGCGGATCCTTGTCGAGATCGATCTGGCGGAGGAGCCTGGGAGTCGTGGTGGCCTTCTCGTAGGTGACGAGGGCGAGCGCACCGGAGCGCTCGACCGCCAGGAAGAGGTGATCGCCGGAGAGCGCCGCGTCGGCGAAGATGACGTCGCCTTCGCCGGTGAGCTGCACGGGCAGGGCGCTGCTCGCCATGCCGCCGAGATCGACCGAACGAAGCTCGGCGACGCCGGCGGTGCCGCTCACCGCGTAGGTGCGGCTGGCGTCGGCGGCGAGCGAGAGCCAGTCGGCGGTCCAGGTGCCGACCAGCGGGAGCGAGCTGAGGTCCGTGGCCGGCGGGCCGACGCGGAGGTAGGCCATCTGGTCGGCGCCGCCGTCGTCGCCGGTGACCGGTCCGCCGGTCCCACCGGTCCCACCGGTGCCGCCGCTGCCGGAGTCGACGGCGCCGCTGTCGGTTCCGCTGTCCGTCGCGCCGGCGTCGTCGAGCGGCACCACCACGTTGCTCGCGCCCGCCCCGTCGGTGCCGACGCTGCCCGCGGCGACCAGTGTGGTGGTGCTGGCGACGACCGAGTTGCTGACGGTGGACGGTGACGTGTACTGCGCGGCCAGGGTCGCGTTCAGGCCGTCGGTGAGCGAGATGGTCGCGTAGGGCGGCGTCGTGTCGGGCGCCCGGTTGGTGATCCCCTGCGCGACGAAGAACTCGTCGCCACCCGGCTCCGCGGTCACCGCGTGCCCCGTCGACAGGAGCAGCGTCTGCATGGCCGGGGTCTGGATGGTGGAGAAGCCGCCGCTCAACGTCGCGCCGGTGGCGTCCACCTTGACGGTGTCCTCACCGGTCAGCCCGACGTCCTTGCACAGCTGGTGGGAGACGACGGCCAGGCCGTGGTCGCCGTTCCAGGCGAGGCCGGTGGCGTCCGACTCGACGGTGTCGCAGCGGTTGGGGAGGGAGGTCTGCGCGGCGGCGCCTGCGCTGGCGTCGTTGGCCACCGGCAGGAGCGTCAAGCGCGCCGCGTTCATCGACTTGTCGTACTCGCGGTAGGCGAGGAGGAAGCCGCTCGGCGTGACCACCACGGCCGGTGCGCTCGTCACCTCACCGCCGGTGCTCTGCAGCGCCTCGGCCAGTGGACCGGCGCCGACGAGCACCAGCGAACAGCCGGCGCCGATGTCGTTGGAGCCTTCGCCCGGCGGCACGCACTCGCCGTCCACGCAGCTGGTCGAGTCGGAGCAGGTGACGGCGGGGGAGTCGAGCGCGGTCAGGCCCACGGTGACCGACGACTCGCTGCCGACGTCCGCCTCGCTGCAGCCGATGGCGAGCACGTTGCAATCGGCGTCCTTGGCGGTGGCGGCGAACGCGTAGGAGCCGCGCGGCAGATCGCCGAGGGCGGGCTCGGGGCTGGTGGTCGGGGCGAACACGGCGCGCGCCGCTTCCCCCGAGCTGGGCAACCCGCCGGGGAGCTGCGTCACCAGCGCGGAGCAGGAGCCGGACGCGAAGGCGCCGATCTCGTAGTACGCGACGCTGCTCGTGAGCGCCGACGGCACGTCGAGCGTGAACGACACGCTGCTGGTGGGGTGGCACGCGAGGCCTGCCCCCACGATGATCGCCGCGGCGACCGCCGCGCGCCTTCCCGCCCGAGCCTGAGGGCCGGCGGAGGCGCGCGCTCCTGTGTGGTTCATGGAGTCATCGACTGTTTGATGATCTTCAGGTCCTCGGCCACGATGATCACGCTCACCGTCTTGGCCACGGAGCCGTTCATGAGGCGCAGGTGGTGCTCACCGGCGGGCACCTCGCGACGGAAGATCGGAGCGGTCCCGAGCGGGCGGCCGTTGTCGATGATCTGGTCGCAGCCGGGGCTGCAGATGACCGTGAGGAAGCCCTTGCCCACCGAGGGGGGAGCACGGTGCGTCGCGGCCGGAGGCGCCGGGATGGAGCGATCGACCGGGACCTGGCGCGGCGGAGGCGCCGCGACCGGTACGCGCGCCGGAGCCGGATCGGGTGTGGGATCCGGCGCGGCGGCGGCGGCCGGAGCCGGCGTGGGATCGGGCGCGGCCGCGGGCGGCGGAGGCGTGTCGTTCGCGGCGACGGCGACCGGCTCGGCGGCACCGGCATCGACGGCGTTGTCCTCACCGGCGACCGCGCCGTTGCCGTTGGCGCCCGCCATCCCGAAGGGGGCGTTGGTGCCGGCGGGGGGCGCGACGGAGACCTCGCGGAAGCCCGCGCGCACGACGGAGAAGGGGCCGCCGTTCTCGGTGGGCGCGGCGCCGTTCACGCTGGCGCCGTTCGGGCTGGTGACGCCCGCGCCGGACGGATCTTGCGTGACGACGCTGCCGCCGCCCGCGTCGACGCCGGCGACGCTGCCGCTCGACCGGCTCATGAAGAGGT
>JAMFST010001073.1 GCA_026225435.1 Labilithrix luteola | reverse complement strand
GGTCCCCGTGCAGCTCGGAGTAGGTCTTGTCCTCCGGGTCGGGCGGGTTGCTCTCGAGGAACGCCAGCGCGCTCTCGAGGGTCGCCCGGCGCGCGCTCAGCTCCTCGTCGCGCCCTTCGCCCGGGCGGGCCAGGTCGAGCGCGCGGATCAGCGGCGGCAGCGTGAGCCCCTGCACCACCAGCGTGACCAGGATGACGGCGAAGGAGAGAAAGACGATCAGGTCGCGCGCGGCGAAGGGCCGACCAGGAGCAAGCATCTCCGGAAGCGAGAGCGCAGCGGCCAGCGCCACCACTCCGCGCATGCCGGTCCAGCCGATGACGAAGATCCCCCGCGCGGTCGGCGGAGGCTCGTGGAAGCGGCGCACCCGCCGGTTGAACTGGTGAGCGAGCCACGCCGCCGGGTAGGTCCACACCAGGCGCAGCGCGATGAGCATGGCGGCGAACGCGAGGCCGTAACCGACGAGCGTAGCGTGGCTGTAGACGCCGTCGATGGCGGCGAGCACGAAGGGCATCTGCAGCCCGATGAGCAGGAAGACGATCCCGTTGAGGAGGAACGTCAGCGCCTCCCACACGCTGTTAACCTGCAGCCGCACCTCGGGAGAGTGAATGCGCGCGTTCTGCCGGGCGATGTACAGACCGCAGGCGACGACGGCGAACACCCCCGAGGCGTGCACCGCTTCCCCGGCGAGGTAAGAGACGTACGGCACGAGGAGCGAGATGATCAGCTCGATCGGCCCGTCGTCGATCAAGCGGGTGAGGCGTGAGGCGAGCCAGCCGAGCGCGAGCCCCAGCACCGAGCCCACGACCACCAGGTAGAGCAGGCGAAGCACCGCTCCGCCGACGGTCGGAGTCTCGCCGCTGCGGAGCAGCTGCAGCCCGAGCTCGAGAGCGAGCAGCCCGGTCGCGTCGTTGAGCAGCGACTCCCCTTCGAGGATGTCGACCAGCCGTCGCGGCAACCCGAGCGAGCGCGCGATGGCGGTGGCGGCGATCGGATCGGTCGCCGCGACCACCGCGCCGAGGACCAGCCCGGACTCGAAGTCGAGCGCGGCGATGAAGTGGTCGGCAAAGAGGGCGACGCCGAGGACGGTGAACACCACCAGGCCGACGGCGAGCAGGGTGATCGCCGTGAGGTTGTGGCGAAACTCGCGCCACGACGTGACCTGCGCCGACGAGTAGAGCAGCGGCGGCAGCAGCAGCAGGAAGACCACGTCGGGCTCGAGGCGAATGCGCGGCACGTGGGGGATGAAGCTGACGAGCGACCCGCCGATCACCAGCACGATCGGGTAGGCGATGCGCAGCCGGCGCGCGAGCACGGCGAACGCCGCCACCGCCGCCAGGAGCAGCAAGAAGACGACCTGCGTGGTCGGGAGGTCGTCACCGAAGGACATGAGGCTCAGGTGCATCGCACCTGTCGTTTTCGATCAACGCAAGCGGAAGCGCTGGATCTTTCCCGTCGCCGTCTTCGGCAGCTCTGCCACGAAGGTGATCTCGCGCGGGTACTTGTGCGGCGCGAGCTGCCCCTTCACGTAGGTCTGCAGCTCGATCACCAGCGCCTCGGCCGGCTCGTGCCCTTCGCGCAGCACCACGAAGGCGCACGTGCGCTGCAGGCCGTTCTCCTCCAGCTTGCCGACCACCGCCGCCTCGAGCACCGAGGCGTGCGTCTGGAGCACCAGCTC
>JAMFST010001072.1 GCA_026225435.1 Labilithrix luteola | reverse complement strand
TTCAGCCTGGTCGATCCGGACAACCGCCGGGCGGTCGACTACCCCGCGCTGTCCGCCCGTCTCGCGCATCTCGACGAGCGCGGGGCGACCAGCGACGACGGTGCGCGGCGGACCGCTCTCGTGGGCGAGCTGCTGGGGAGCTACGCCGACGGGGACATCAAGCTGTACCTGACCGCCACCGCGCTGCGCTTCCGCCGGCAGCACGAGCAGCTCATGCTCCACGGCGGGTACCTGCCGCTGCAGGCGGGTGACCACGTGGTCGCCTTCGCGCGGGAGGAAGGGGACCTGCGGCTCGTGTGCCTCGTGCCGCGGCAGTCCTACTCGCTGTGCGACGGGCGCAGCGAGCTGCCGCTGGGCGACGCGTGGGGCGAGGCGCGCATCGAGCTGCCGCGCACCGGGACGTGGACCAACCTGTTCACCGGCGAGACGATCGAGGCGAGCGGGATGGTGGAGCTGAAGAGGATCTTCAGGGCGCTGCCCGTCGCGTGGTTGCTCCAGCGCCAGTGATCACCTTGCCGACGCGCGACTCCTCGACGGGGTCCGCGTCGTCGTCGACGGGGCCGCTCTCGGGCGCGCGGAACGGCGGCGGGGTGCGCAGCAGGTTGTCGGAGTTGCTGTTGGCGCAGCTCGCGTAGCCGACCTTGAGCGGGCGCCCGATCTCGTGGTTCGCGTCCTCGGGGCAGCTCGGGCCGGGCGGCGCGCAGATCTGGCCCATGTGCGCGGGGAGCGGCGTGTAGATGCGCTGCGCGGGGAGAGAACGGGCGACCCGGTTCCGCCCGTCGGCCTTCGCCTGGTAGAGGGCGCGGTCGGCAGCCTGGAGGAGCCCTTCCGCAGTGTGAATCACGACGTCGTCCAGCGAGGCGACGCCGATCGACAGCTCGAAGCGGCGATCGAGACCGGCGCGCCAGGCGCTGGTGAACGGGTGGGTGGCGAGCGTCTCGCGAATGCGCTCGGCCAGCACCTCGGCCTCGTCGGCGGTGGTGCGCGGCAGGATGACGACGAACTCGTCGCCGCCGAGCCGCCCCGGCACGTCGCGCGAGCGGCAGGTGGCGCGGAGCACCTCGCCGAGGCGCTGCAGCGCCAGGTCGCCCGCCTGGTGCCCCAGCTCGTCGTTCAATCGCTTGAAGTGGTCGATGTCGAGGACGAGGAGCGCGAGCGGCATCTTCGCCTCGTGCGCCCGGGCGACCTCGCGAGCGAGCGCGGCGTCGACGCCCCGGCGATTGATCACGCGGGTGAGCGCGTCGGTCACGCTGGTCTCGCGCAGCGCGTCTTCTCGCTTGCCGAGGAAGCGGCCGAGGAGGCCGAGCCCGAGGGCGATGGCGATGGCGAGGTACCCGTAGCTGAACCCATCGCGCGCCAGCTCGGCCGCGACCGTCTCGACACCCATGAGCGAGCGCCCGATCACGAGCCCCGCCTCGAGCGCCAGACCCGCGCCGACGAAGGCAAACGGGTACACGCGCGCCGCGTTTACGACAGGTGACGGAACTTTGGGAAACTCGCTGATCGATAGAGTCATCGCCTGCTCACACAACCTGGACACTCCAAGAGTTGTTCCAACTCCCACGGGTGCCCTTCTCGCGCGACGGAGGCAGAATTGAAGCCGATTTGTGCGCTCTCTCTGGTCAGTTGTAGGTGCTCCTCTCCTTGTCTGGAATCCCGTCACCTGTTCGCTCTCCTGTCTGATCGGCAGTCGGTGGAGCGGTCGCAAGGTGCGATATTTCCCGCGAGATCGAGGAATGACGTGCGCCGTCGCGTGAGGCGAGAGCGCGTCGCGGGTGAGTCCCGGTGACGCAAATGCCACGGTGCGGGCCGCGTTCCCGGAGTGCGGATCCCGCGGTGACGGCGACGTCCTCCGCCTGCTGTGCACGCCGGGAGAGTCGGCGCACGTTTCGCACCAGGCGATGGCGCGTCCTTCGCAAACGTTTCGGATCCGTGACGCCCACTCTCCCCACCCGTCTGTCCAGACCTCCGACCTCATCCGCGGCCTGCAGCGCGAGGTTCCATGCTTGAGGTGCTCGTCGTCGACGATGACCCGGCCGTGCGGATGGCGGTCGCGTATGCCCTCGCCGACGCGGGGCATACGGTCGTGGAGGCGTGCGATGGGGAGGAAGCGCTGGCGGCGAGCACCGGGCGCGCGTTCGACGTGGCCATCTGCGACGTGCGCCTGCCCAAGGTCGACGGGCTGACGCTCTTCCGCCACCTGCGGCAGCGGATGCCGAGCACCGCGGTGATCTTGATGACCGCCTACGCGACGGTGGCGGACGCGGTCGCGACCCTGCGCGAGGGGGCCTACGACTACGTGCTCAAGCCGTTCGACAGCGAGGAGTTCACCTTGCGTGTCATCGGTCGCATCTCCGAGCGACGCGCGCTGCGTCAGGAGCTGGAGCACGCGCGGGCGCAGCTGGCCTCGCGCGAGGTGGGGTCCAAGCTCGTCGGCCAGTCGCCGGCCATCGTCCGCATCCTCGAGCAGATCGACACGCTGGCGCAGAGCGACGCGCCGGTGCTGGTGACGGGGGAGAGCGGGACCGGCAAGGAGCTGGTCACCCGCACGCTGCACGCCCGTGGACCGCGCCGCGGTCGCCCCTTCGTGGCGATCAATTGTACGGCGATGACCAACGGGATGGTGGAGGCGGAGCTGTTCGGGCAGGAGCGTGGCACCGACGGCGAGGAGTCGGAGGAGGCCGCCGACCTGACGCGCCGGCTGCACGGGCGGATCGCCGAGGCGGACGGCGGCACGCTGTACCTCGAGGAGGTGGCGGCGCTGCCTCTGGGGGCGCAGGCGCGGCTGGCGCGGGCGCTGGAGTCGCGGTCGCTGGAGCGGCCGGGGACGACGGCGCTCCCCTTGAACGTGCGGGTCATCTCCTCGGCGCGGGCGGATCTGCGCGACGCCGCCGAGCAGGGGAAGCTGCTCGATGGGCTCTTCTACCGGCTCAACGTGCTCGACGTGGTGATCCCGCCGCTGCGCGAGCGCCGGGGGGATCTCCCGCTGCTCCTCGGCTACTTCCTGGAGAAGTTCACCGGTCACGGGAAGGTGCCGCCGTCGATCTCGCCGGCGGCGTGGGCGGCGCTCACCGAGCATCACTTCCCCGGAAACGTGCGCGAGTTCGCCCACGCCATCGAGCGCGCGCTGGTGCTCTCGCGCGGGAGCGAGATCGACGTGGAGCACCTGCCGGAGGACATCGCCGGTCGCGGTAGCGTGAACAGCGTGGAGACGGCGGCGTTCCGCCCGCTCGGCGTCGCGGTGAAGGAGTTCGAGCGACGCTACCTGCTCAAGGCGCTCGAGCTGACCGGCGGCAAGCGGGTCCGCGCCGCGGAGCTGCTCGGGCTGTCGCGCAAGACGCTCTGGGAGAAGCTCCGCGCTCACGGCCTCCACGTCGGCATCGAGGCGGAGAAGGAAGAGAACTAGCCTCAGGTGGACGGCGCGCTCGCCGCCGGCAGCACCAGCGTGACGGTGGTTCCGGTCGGCGCGGTGATCGCCTCGGGCGGCGTACCGTGGGCGAGCGCGATGGCGGTGACGATGCCGAGCCCCAGGCCGACTCCGTCGCGCGCCCGCTGCCGCGCGTTCCAGTAGGGGTCGAAGAGGTGCGGGAAGCGCTCGGCGGAGATGCCCGAGCCCTGATCGATCACGCGCAGGACGACGCGACCGTCATCGGCCGTGGCGGCGACCTTCACGGTGCTCGTCGGCGGCGAGTAGCGGACCGCGTTGGCGAGGAGGTGCTGGAGCGCGAGGGCGATCGCGTCGGCGTCGCAGCGCGCGTGGAGCCCTGTCTTGCCGTACGCGAGGTTGACGCTCGCCGCGGCCGCCGGCCCGCTCATCTTCTCGAGCGCGCGCTCGATGAGCGGGTCGAGCGGGAGCTCCCGGTGCTCCAGGTGGCGGCGACCGGTCGTGAGGTGGACGAAGTCGGTGAGGTTCTGCAGCAGCGAGGACATCCGTGTACCGGCCCGCTGGATGGCCTCGGCCATGCGCAGCGTGCGCGCCGGGTCGTCGCCACGATCGGCGCGCAGGAGGAACGAGGAGCCCATCATCACGGCCGCGAGCGGGTCCTTGAGATCGTGGCAAACCGTCGACAGGAAGCCGATTCGCCCCGCATCGGCCTGCGGATCGGGCGCGTCGCCGCTGTTGCCCTGGAGCGCGGTGAGCGCCTGGTCGATCGCCGCCGTCGCGGCGGCGAGACGCGGATCCGCGGGGGCGAGCGCGCCTTGCAGCTGCTCGCGGGCGCTGGCGAGCAGCGCGGCCGCCGGGTCGAGACGGGAGTCCATGCGCCCACTCATACAAGAGGCGTGCGCGCAATCGTACTGGCTCTGCCAGAGACGCCGTGGTGCGCCCGGTGAACGGTCGAGCGGAACTCTTTGCGCTTGAGCGCGAAGAGTGGAGCGACCCCACTTGGCCGTTAGCGCAGGGTTATCGATGGCGCGATCAGCGTCATCGATAATCGCGCTAGAACCACGGCATGCCTCGCTTGATCCTCGTCTCCAATCGCCTCCCGGTCACCATCGCGAAGAAGGACGGGACGGACGGGGTCGAGGTGGTCGCCAGCGCGGGTGGCCTGGCCACGGGCCTGCGCGGCCACCACGACAAGAGCGACAGCCTGTGGGTCGGCTGGCCGGGAGAGACGGCCGGGCTCGACGAGGCGCAGAAGAAGGAGCTCGAGACCAAGCTCGACGAGCTCCGCTGCCTCTCCGTGCATTTGTCCGCCGAGGAGGTGGAGCGGTATTACGACGGCTTCTCCAACGCCATCCTCTGGCCGCTGTTCCACTACCTCATCGACCGCGTCCCGATGGATTCGAGCGACTGGGAGGTCTACCAGCGGGTGAACCAGCGCTTCGCCGATCGCGTGGCCGAGGTGGCCGAGCCCGGGGACATGGTCTGGGTGCAGGACTACCAGCTGTGCCTCGTGCCGGGGATGCTGCGGGCCAAGCTGCCGGAGCTGAAGATCGGCTTCTTCCTCCACATCCCGTTCCCCTCGAGCGAGATCTTCCGCACGCTCCCCTGGCGCGACGAGATCCTCCGCGGCATCGCCGGATCGGACCTGGTGGGCTTTCACACCTTCGGGTACCAGCGGCATTTCGCCTCGTCGCTGCTTCGCCTGCTGGGCGTGGAGGTGAACGTGGACCACGCGCGCTTCCAGGGGCGCGAGGTGCGGCTCGGGGTGTTCCCCATGGGGATCGACGCGAAAGCGTTCGACGAGCAGGCGCGCGGCCCGGCGATGCAGAAGCGGATCGACGAGGTGCGCACGCCGCACGAAGGGGGCGGCAAGGCGCCGCGC
This sequence comes from Labilithrix luteola, assembly GCA_026225435.1. Lineage (GTDB taxonomy): Bacteria > Myxococcota_A > Polyangia > Polyangiales > Polyangiaceae > JAMFST01. The sequence continues at coordinate 2,397 of JAMFST010001072.1, read as the reverse complement.
ATGCTGCTGGGCGTCGACCGGCTCGACTACACGAAGGGGCTGCCGCGGCGGCTGCTCTCGTTCGAGCGGCTGCTGGCGTCGTCGCCGGAGCTGCGGGGCGAGGTGCGCCTGGTGCAGGTGGCCGTGCCGTCGCGCATGCACGTCGACGCCTACGCGCGGTACCGGAAGGACGTCGAGGAGCTGGTGGGGCGGATCAACGGCACCTTCGGGACGGTGAGCTGGACCCCGGTGCAGTACATCTTCCGCAGCCTGGCGCAGGAGGAGCTCATCGCGCTCTACCGCGCGGCCGACGTGATGGTGGTGACGCCGCTGCGCGACGGGATGAACCTCGTCGCCAAGGAGTTCGTCGCCTCGCGACCGGACGAGGACGGCGTGCTCCTGCTGTCCGAGCTCGCCGGTGCGGCGGCGGAGCTGGGCGAGGCGGTGCAGGTCAACCCGTACGACGTCGACGGCGTGGCGCAGTCGATGAAGGCGGCGCTCGAGATGTCCACCGAGGAGCGGCGCCACCGCATGCAAGGGCTGCGGCGGCGGGTGTTCGCCTACGACGTGCACCGCTGGGCGGCCGCGTTCATCGACTGCCTGACGCAGACGCCCGAGCCGGTGGTGCGCGACTCGAGCCCGCCGCAGGGGGAGCCGGAGCTCATTCGCGATCTGGCCAACGCTCAGCGCGAACGGCCGGCGCAACCGCTCGTGCTCCTGCTCGACTACGACGGGACGCTGGTGCCGTTCGCGCGCGCGCCGGAGCTGGCGCGGCCGGACACGGAGCTCATCGTGCTGCTGTCGAAGCTGGCGGCGCGTCCGAACACGCAGGTGCACCTGGTGAGTGGTCGCCCGCGCGACTCGCTCGAGCAGTGGCTGGGCGCGCTGCCGATCGGGCTGCACGCCGAGCACGGCTTCTGGTCGCGGCTCACGCCGGAGCAGCCGTGGCGGGCGATGGGCGACGAGAACCCGGAGTGGAAGGTGCAGGCGCGCTCGGTGCTCGACGCCTTCGTCGCGCGCACGCCGGGGTCGCGGGTGGAGGAGAAGACCGCCTCGCTCGCCTGGCACTACCGCGCCGCCGATCCGGAGTTCGGGGCGATCCAGGCGCAGGAGCTGCGGCTGCACCTGTCGAACACCTTCAGCAACGCCCCCGTCGAGGTGCTCGCTGGCGACAAGATCGTCGAGGTGCGCCCCTACGGGATCAACAAGGGGGTGTCGGTGAGGTTGGTGCTCGAAGCGTCACCAGCCGACGCGCGCATCTTCGCCATGGGTGACGACCGCACCGACGAGGACATGTTCGCCGCGCTCCCCGAAGGCCCGGGGCGCAGCCTCTCGGTGCACGTCGGCCCGCACCCGTCGCGCGCGACCTACCGCCTGCTGACGTGGCAGTCGGCGCGCACCGTCCTGCGCTCGCTCACGTGATGCGTCACTCGGCGGCGTTGGCCGCGTGCTCGCGCTCGAGAACGAACGTGGAGTCGTTGGTGTAGAACGCCTTCGGCTGCTTCGAGCCGTCGGGGGCTGCGGTGCCGGCTTCGTGCTTCGGGTAGTGGCCGATGCAGGAGCTGCGCACGCCGAAGACGCAGTCGGAGTCGAGGTACTCGTCGCCGTCGACGAAGATGTGCGTCACCAGCGGGTCGAAGCCCGCGTGCGTGATGCGGTAGTGGATGTGCGCCGGGCGGTACGGGTGCCGCTTGGTCGCGCGGATCATCTCGCCGACCGGCCCATCGGTGGGGATCGGGTAGTAGAGCGGCAGGATGGTCCAGTAGCTGAAGCGACCGTCCTCGTCGGTGTGGAAGACGCCGCGCAGGCGTGACTCGTCGAGCTTCCACGCCGGGTCCTGTACATCGTAGAAGCCGTCGGCGCCGGCATGCCAGACGTCGACCACCGCGTCCGCCACCGGCTTGCCGTCGGCGTCGACGACCCGCGCGCTGACGAGCAGCGGATCGCCGACCGAGCCCCTGGCGATCTCTGCCCCGTGCGAGGGGAGCTGCGGCGCCCCTTCGACGTGGAACGGCCCGAGGACGGTCTGCTCGCTGACCTCCTTGGGGCGGCTGTGGCTCTGGGCGACGACCAGCTGCGACAGGCCGAGCGTGTCCGACAGGAGGATGAGCTCCTGCCGGCTGCCCGTGCTCATGTGACCGGCGGCGGTGAGGAACTGGATCCCCTTCATCCACTCGTCCTCGGTCAGCTTCAGCTCGCGCGCGAGCTCGTGGAGGTGCTTGGTGAGCGCCTTCATGATCTCGTGCAGGCGCGGATCCGGCGTGTTCTCGAGGCGACAGAACGCCTCGGCAGTGATCGTGTTCTCGTCCAGATCCGTGGCCATGCTCCGCTCCCTTCCGCGCGCGGCGGTCACTTCATCGCGATCGAATGACAGCCTGCACAGCCGAAACCCTGCTTGGTCTGCGGGTCGTACGGTGC
>JAMFST010001071.1 GCA_026225435.1 Labilithrix luteola | reverse complement strand
TCAGGGCTCGACCAACCAGCAGAGCACCAACGTCGGAGCCGCCAAGTGAGCGCGCCGGAATGAGCGATCGCATCGTCGTTGGACTGGTCGTCGTCACGTTCGCGCTCTGGGTGACGGTCCACATCACCCTCGCCTTCGGTCTCGGTCGCCGCGTCTCCTTCGGCCGCGGCATCGCCGCGCTGGTTGTCCCGCCGCTCGCCCCGTACTGGGGGTTCCGCGAGCGGATGTGGATCCGCGGCGGCCTGTGGGGGCTGTCCGCGGTCACGTACGTCGTGGCGCTGGTGCTTGCCAGCAGATAACGGGCGTCCGGGAATCGCGTTCAGACCACTGTTACCCTCTCGAAGTCCGCGAGGGCGGCGTCGATCAATTTCAAGAACGCTCGACCGCCTGACTGCCGGAGAAGCTCGAGGGACGGAAACGAGTAGCTGCACGGAGTCATGACCTGGTCGTCGACCTCCCACGGATACTCGGCGTTCACAGGTGACACGTCTCGATCGATGGCCGGAGCCAGCTTCTCGATTTCACGCGCAAGCTTGCGAGCGGCACGGATCAGGGCCGCCAGCTGGTTGCTGGGGAGCTGCCGCTTCAGGGTCACCGTCATGTACGCGCCGACGAACTTTGCAAAGCCGGCGTGCGAGCGAACCAGGTCATCGACCGGCGCCTTCGTGTCGCGCAAGCGGTATGCCTTCGCGAGCTTCTCGCACGTCATCTGGAGGTAATGCAGAGCGTGGCAGGCCTCCACGTCCTTCGAGGCGAGGAGAAGCCGGTGGACGTTCCTGTCCGACCGCGCCTGCCTGATGAACGCATCGGCAAACGCTCGCCGGCGCTCTTCCTCCGTCACGCCGCGTGCGGCCGCGGGAAGCGGTGAGCGTCGGTGAGGGACCAGCCCTCAGGGAGCTCGATCTCCTTCGCCTCGATACGAGCGAACTCCTCGGGCGTAACCTCCGCGATCACGGTGGGGAACGGCGTCGAAGCAGAGGCCGCGAAGGCGTATGGCTCTACGGAGCCCGTGGCGAACGTGGCTGCATTCACTTCCAGGAGCTTGATCGGCTCCCCGGGGTCGTCCTCGTTGTCCGTGATGATACGGATCACCTGCGTGAGGTCCGGCTCCACCCCATAGTGCCAGTTGGCGAGCTCGCGGGCCGCTTCGGCCTTGTCGCGTTCCATGCGGTGAGCTTAGCACCGCCGAGGGTAGTTGGCTGCCGCGGCGCTGGTTCTCAACGGCAACGAGGGTCTACGATCCGCGCCATGCGCGTCGTCGTCGGAGACACGGAGGCGTTCGACGCTCACGAGGTGGATGCGACGCATCCCGAGCGGCCGGCGCGGAGCAAGGCGGCGCGCGAGGGGGCGGCGCGGCTCGGGGATCGGATCGGGCGCTACCCGGTCGTCCCCGCGACCCGCGCGCAGGTCGAGCGCATCCATCATCCGCTCTACGTGGAGGCGATCGCGGCGACGGAGGGGGCGCCCGAACCGGTCGTGTTCGACGAGGACACCGCGGCGTACGGCGGGACCTACCGCGCGGCGCTCCTCTCCGCCGGCGCCGCGGTCGGTGGCGTCGACGCGGTCTTCGCGCTCGCCGATGCACCCGAGGCGACGCGTGCTTTCGCGCTCGGGCGGCCTCCGGGGCATCACGCCGAGGTCGACCGCGCGATGGGCTACTGCTTCTTCAACAGCGTGGCGATCGCCGCGCAGCACTCCATCGACGCGCATGGCTGCAAGCGGGTCGCGATCGTCGACTGGGATGTCCACCACGGCAACGGCACGCAGCGCTCGTTCGAGATGCGGCGCGACGTGCTCTTCGTCTCCTCGCACCAGCACAAGCTCTTTCCGCCGACCGGCGGGTTCTACAAGGAGACCGGGCGCGGTGCGGGCAAGGGCTTCACCGTGAACCTCCCGCTCCCCTACGAGGCGACCGACGCGCAGCTGCTCCGCCTCCATCAGGCGATCACCGCGCCGGTGCTCGAGGACTTCGCACCGGATCTGATCCTCGTCTCCGCCGGCTTCGACGCGCACGCCGACGACCGCACGGCGGACCAGCGCATCACCGCGCGCGGCTTCGGTCGTCTCGCCGCGCTCCTCTGCGGCGTGGCCGATCGCGTCTGCGCCGGCCGCACCGTCTTCGTCCTGGAAGGTGGCTACGACCGCGCGGCCCTCGCCGACAGCATCGCCGCGGTGCTCGAAGCCGCGCTCGATCCGGCGAGCTTCGCCGAGGAGCTCCCGCCACCAGGTGCCACCGAGGCCGCGATCGTCGCGCAGCTCGTCGAGCTCCACGGCCCGGCGTGGCCCCGCGTGCGCGGACTCAGGTCGTCGACAGCTCCAGCCGGGTGATCTCGGCCGGGGCGCCGAGGCGCATCGGAGGGCCCCAGTAGCCGGTGCCATTGCTGACGTAGAGCTGGGTCTCGCCGAGCGCGTACAGGCCGCTCACGTACGGTTGCTCCAGCTTCACCAGCCAGTTGAAGGGGACGAGCTGGCCGCCGTGGGTGTGCCCGGACAGCTGCAGATCGACGCCCAGCTCCGCCGCTTCCGGCGCGGCCTTGGGCTGGTGCGCGAGGAGAACCAGCGGGCGGCTCGTATCGCGCCCCTCGAGCGCGCGCGGGAGGTTCGCGCCGTGGCCTTTTCCGAACCCCTTCGCCGTCCAGTCGTCGACGCCGGCGAGGTCGAAACAGGCGCCTCCGGGGCCGGCGCAGATGGTGACGCGCTCGTTGCGCAGGACCTTCACGCCGAGGGTGCCGAGGTACTGGATCCACTCGTCCGCGCCCGAGTAGTACTCGTGGTTGCCGGTGACGCAGTAGACCCCGTCCTTCGCCTGCAGCTCGCGCAGCGGCTCGACCAGGTGCCCGAGCTCGGCCACGCTGCCGTCGACCAGGTCGCCGGTGATGGCGACAAGATCCGGCTTGAGCGCGTTGATGCTGGCGACGATCTGCTCGATGAAGGCGCGGCCGATGGTCGGGCCGACGTGGATGTCCGAGACCTGCACGATGGTGTAGCCGGAGAGCTGCGTGGGCAGCTTGGTGAGGCGCACCGGGACGCGCTTCACCGCGACGACGCCGAGCGCCGAATTCATGGCGATGCCGCCGAGGATGGCGCTGCCGCCGGCGACGACGATGGCCACCGCCTTGGCGAGCAGCACGCGGCGCTCGGGATCCGGCTGCGCGCCGGACAGCTTGCCGACCAGGCGGCCACCGAGGACGAGCGCGTCGGCGCCGAGGCTCAGGAAGAAGAGGAAGAAGATGAGCCCCATCCAGACGTAGACGACCCAGGCGAGCGGGGCGACCACGGCCCGGGGGAGCGCGCGCGAGCTGGCCATCACCAGCGGGATGAGCACCGCCAGCGCGATGAGCAGGTAGCTGACGATCTCACGGTACGGCGCCGCCAGCTGCGCGTCCCGCACCAGCTTCGTCCAGATGTAAAAATGTAGCCCGACGAGGATCGAGCTGACGACGAAGAGGGCGGTGAGGAGGCGGGAGAGGGACACGGTGACTCACAGGGTCCGATGCTCCGAACGAGCGGTCGGATGCCTTTTCCCAGGGAAAATATTCGTAGCGACGGCGACTAGCGCTCGATAGCCGTGGCTTTGCCGGCGAGGGAGAGGACGGCCTTCAGCTCGGCGGCGGTCACGGACGAGACCGACAGTCGCGATCTGCGAACCAGGCCCATCCCGGCGAAGCGCTCGTCGGCCTTCACCTGGGCCAGGGTGACCGGGCGCGCGAAGCGCTTGGTGGGGGCGAGATCGACGGCGCTCCAGGCGTCGTCCTTGGGATCGGGGTAAGCCTCGCGGACCACCTCGGCCATCCCGACGATCTCCTTACCCTCGTTCGAGTGGTAGTAGAGCACCCGGTCGCCGAGCTTCATGGCGCGGAGGTTCGCGCGGGCCTCGGGGTTGCGCACGCCGTCCCAGACGGTGTGCCCGTCCTTGACCAGCTGATCGAAGGCGTAGACCGAAGGCTCGCTCTTCACGAGCCAGATGCCCCAGCTGCCAACGGCAGCGGCTCTCTTGCTGGCGGAGCCGGTGGCCATGTCAGGCAGCGCGGGCGGCGTCGGACTGGTCGAGGATCTCGAAGCAGCCCTGGAGCGAGTCGCAGACGTTGAGGCTGCGGCGGAGCTCGGCGGCACCCGGGAGACCGCGCAGGTAGCCCGAGAGGTGGCGGCGGGTGACGCGCACGCCCCAAGGCTCACCGCGCAGGTCGACGTTGGCCTGCAGGTGCACGCGGCACAGCTCGAGGCGCTCCTCGTTGGTCGGGCCGGGGAGGTCGACGCCGGTGTCGAGCCGGGCGCGCGCCTCGCGGAACACCCAGGGGTGCTCGATGGCGCGGCGACCGACCATCACGCCGGCGCATCCCGTCTCGGCGATGGCGCGCTCGGCGTCCTCGCCGGTGCAGACGTCGCCGTTGACCAGCACGGGGATGGTGACCTTCTCGCGCGCGCGGCCGGCCCAGCTCCAGTCGGCGGCGCCCGAGTGGCCCATCGAGGCGGTGCGGCAGTGGACGGTGAGCGCGCGCACGCCGACGTCCTCCAGCCGCTTGGCCAGGTCGACGATGGGCATGTGCGACTCGGGGCCCCAGCCGATGCGCGTCTTCACGGTCACGGGGATGTTCACCCGCTTCACGACCATCTCGGCCATGCGGACCATCGCGTCGGGGTCGCGCAGCCAGCCGGCGCCGGCGCCGCGCCCGGCGATCTTGGGCACCCAGCAGCCGCAGTTGATGTCGAGGTAGACGGGGCCGGCGGCCGCCGCGACCTCGGAGGCCTCGGCCAGGCGGTCGGGATCCGAGCCGTAGATCTGGATGGCGGTCGGGCTGTCGTCCGCATCGAGCTGGATCTTGCGGCGCGCGCGCCCGCAGCCGCGCAGCAGCCCCTCGACGTTGACGAACTCGGTGACGCACAGATCCGCGCCAAGGCTGCGGCAAAGCTTGCGAAAGACCGAGTCGGTGACGTCCTCCATGGGCGCCAGCACCACGGGCTTGTTGGCGAACAGTGCATCGAAGGAGGCGCTCATGACCGGATCCACCGCGGCGATGTAGCTCCATGCCGACGAGCTGGCGAGGACGGCGTGATCGACCGCCTCATCTGGCGCCCCGACTGAAGGTTTCCATCCGGGCTACATTCGACCGGGTTTGCCATGTGATCCCGGTTGCGCGCACCAGCACAGTGACGCACTGACACAGGACAGTACTTCAATGAGCGCAGACCCTCTTCCGCTTCTTCACAGGCGCACGCCCACGGCCAAGCCGGCGACGGCGACGTCAACCTTGCCCGGGTTGCCTGGCCAGCTCGCGTTCGCGGCACCGGCCGTGGCCACCGCGCTGGACGCGGAGTGGTTCGACGGTGAAGTCGAGGACGTCCTCGATGAAGGGGACCGGGTCTCCGCGGTCTCGCCCATCGAGCAGCCCGCCCCCATCGAGTCGTACGTGAGCGAGCTGTTCGCCGTCCCCGAGGGGAGCGGCCAGCTCGGCGCCCTGGGTGCCATCGCCCGGCACGCCAACGACGGCACCAGCGTCCCGCCCCCTTCCCTCTCGGCCGAGTCCGAGGCCGCGATCTCGTCGTCGTACATCCGCGTGCGCCGGAGCGACGAGGTCGCCGTGGTGCAGCGCTTCCTCGAGGAGATCGGCGCGTCCCAGTTCAGCTTCACCGAGCGGTTGAACGAGCTCGAGCGCGCCACCGCGACCGGTCCGGCGCTCCCTTCCACCGAGGTGGCCCGCGCCGCCATCGGCGCCCGTCTCGCCGAGCTCAATCAGCTGCGCGACGCGCTCAACGATCTCTATCTCGAGGCCGCCGCGCCCGAGGTGGCCGACGCGCTCGCCCAGGACGGTGTCTTCACCGAGTACCTGCGCGGCGTGTACGCCTGGGCAGAGTCGACGCTCCGCGCGCTCGAGGTGCTCAACGGCGAGCTCGCCACCCTCTCGCCGGACTGGTTCCGCATGCGCCGCCGCCTCACCGACGCGCGCGACTTCTACCTCGCCCACCTCGAGGTCCAGGTGCACGACTCGGTCGAAGCACTGAACCGCGGGTCGAAGCCCGAGGCCGGCAAGGTGATCCGCGCCGTGGGCACCCGCGTCGACGCCGTCGTCGTGGTGGCGCAGACCCTCCTCAAGGGCGTCGCCAGCCGCTTCGCCTGATCAGCGAGCGCGAATCGCGCTCGCAGATTCAGGACGGGTCCCGCGGGGCGCGACGCTGCTCTATACGGACTTCGTAACCAGCGAATCCACGGCGTGGATCGGTGCGCGGTCGCCGGCCATCAGGTGGGCGATGGCGCCGTAGACCAGGCGCTGCGACTGGAGCATCGACTTGCCGGCGAAGACCGGGCTCTCCACCTTGATGGTGAAGTGCCCGCCGCCG
>JAMFST010001070.1 GCA_026225435.1 Labilithrix luteola | reverse complement strand
TCGGGCGCACCGTGGCGAGCGAGCTGGAGCCCCCGCTGCTCCCGCATCCGCCGCTGCGGCACGAGCCGCCGACATCGCTGCCGTCACGTTCTCCCGGGACCTGGAAGTCGAAGGTGACGAGGAGATCCTCGGCCAGCGGCGCGTAGGTCATCGTCCGGCGCAGGAGCGTGTTCACCCCCTCGGCCGACGCCGTCACCGGATCGGGGAAGAAGGTGTCGTTCGGCAGCACCAGCTCGGGATCGCCGATCACCTCGGCGTGCTCGGCGCGGAAGGACGCGTACTCGCGCACCATCCAGGCGAGCGCGCTCGGCGGCGGAAGCTCGAATTCCATGGGGAGCAGCTTATCATCGTCGCCCATGACTTCGCCCGCCTTCACGCTCTCCACCTTCAACGTGAAGGATCTCATCGATCCGCTCTTCGTCGGCGCCGCGGGTGACACGGCGCGGCGCGCCAAGATCGCCACCATCGCCGGCGAGATCGCCCGCGCGAACCCCGATGTCCTCGGCCTGCAGGAGATCGGCTCGGCGGAGCTGGTGGAGCAGATCGCGGAGGCGGTCACCGCGCGCACCGGCTCGGTCTACACGGTGGTGATGGGGACAGTCGATTCGCGCGGGATCGGCTGCGCGCTGGTCACCCGCCTGCCGGTGCTCCGCCAGCACGTGCACCAGACCGAGGAGCTGCCGTTCCCCACCTTCCACCCGAGCGATCCGCCATCCTTCCGCGGGCGCCTCCCCCTGCGTCGCGGCGTCGTCCACGCCCTGGTCGAGAGCCCGTTCGGCGCGGTCGACGTGCTGGTGGCGCACTTCAAGTCGCGCCGCGGCGTGCCCGCCCGCGCCGCCGATGGCTCGGAGCTCTACGCCACCACCGGCGTCGAGCACGGCGAGGGGCTGATCCGCGGTCTCATCTGGCGCAGCAGCGAGGCGCTCTTCGTACGCAGCATCGTCGACGGGCTGTTCACCGGCCCGGAGGCGCTCATCGCCGTCCTCGGCGATCTCAACGACGACGTGCGCTCGGTGCCGCTCATGATCCTGCGCGGCCGGCGCGAGGCGCCGCTGCTCGGTGTGGAGTCGCTGGTCCCCAAGGAGCGCCGCTTCACCATCCTCCATGGCGCCGACCGCGAGACACCGACCGGTGAGCAGATCGATCACATCCTGCTCTCGCCGGAGCTGCGCCGCCGGGCAGTGGCGGCGGAGATGCAGAACGAGGCGCTCCGCCGGCACCCGTTCCCCCAGGACGGCGACCTGCCGAGCGCAGATTCGGACCACGCGCTGTATTCGGTGCGTATCGGGTGACTGTCGCAATGTGGGACCAAGTTGGCGGCCTCGGCCGCGCGGACCCTTAAGGTTTGTGTGGCTCACCCGTTCCAACCCGTCAGGGACCACGACCTGACCATGTTCAATTTTCGTTCGAGCAAGAAGTCAGGGGCCCCCGCGGCCCCCTCCGCGCCGCCGTCGTCGGGCTCCCTGCCGGCCCTCCCTTCGGGGATGGTCTCGGCCGAGGACGCCGAGCGCGCCCTGGAAACGCTGGCGCAGGTGCTCCGCGCGCAAGGCATGCACGCCTTCGACGTCGAGGGTCAAGACGCCGAGGCCATTCGCCAGCAGTTCTCGCGCTGGGCCGAGCACGTCCTCGTCGCCGCGCCGCTCGCCGGCGAGGGGAAGCCGGCGGACGGCGCCGTCCGTCGTGACTGGGGCTCGCTGCGTCGCCTGGTCACCGCCCACCGCAAGCGCGAGTCGGTCTTCGTCACCAAGACGATGACCGATCTGCGCGAGGTCATCTGGTCGTTCGTCGCCAGCGTCACCCGCGCGGCCGTCGCCAATCATCAAGAAGGCGGCGTCGCTCGCGAGAGGCTCACGCAGCTGCGCACCGCGCTGCAGGGGAACGACATCGTCGCGGTCCGTCGCGAGGCGAGCGAGGCGGCCAACGCCATCGAGACGGTGCTCGACGAGCAGAACCAGCGGCAGTCCGCCCAGCTCGCCGAGTTCGCCCAGAGCGTGCGCAAGCTCGGCGAGGAGCTCGAAGGGGCCAAGCGCGAAGGGGCGCTCGATCCGCTCACCCGCCTGCACAATCGCGCCTGTTTCGACGAGGTGCTCGGACGCACCGTGGGGCTCGCCTCGCTCTTCCACCGCTCCTCGTGCCTGCTGATGATCGACATCGATCGCTTCAAGCAGATCAACGACGGCTTCGGTCACCCGGGCGGCGACGCGGTCATCAAGGCGGTCTCCGACTGCCTGGTGCGCACCTTCCCGCGCCGTGACGACCTGGTCGCGCGCTACGGCGGCGACGAGTTTGCCGTCATCCTCAAGGAGGTCGATCCCAAGGACGCACGCCTCCTCGCGCAGCGCCTCATCGACGCCTCGCGCGATCTGAAGATCGCGTACCAGGGGCGCACCCTCGAGGTCACGCTCTCCGTGGGCCTGGCCGCCTGCCGCGACGGCGACACCGCCGAGGGCTGGCTCGCGCGGGCCGATTCGGCGCTCTACCAGGCGAAGGCCGACGGGCGAAACGGCTGGTCGGAAGGGGAGTTGCCGAGCGCGCTGCACTCAGGGAACGCGCCGGCTGCCGAGGAGACCGCGTCCGCCGCTTGACCTGACCCGCACGCACCACTTGCTTGACATGGTGTCGAACTGACACCATGGTTCGTGTCATAGGAACACTATGACGCGCCTCCGCACGTTCGCGTACGAGTTCCCCCGGCCGGCGGTGGCGGTGGACTGCGTGCTCTTCGGGTTCGATCCCGAGGACGGGCTGCGGCTCCTGGTCATCCGCCGCCGGCAGGCGCCGTTCGCCGATCGCTGGGCGCTCCCCGGCGGCTTCGTGCGTCTCGACGCCGATGGTGAAGGCGGCGAGAGTCTGGACGACGCTGCGCTGCGGGAGCTGCGCGAGGAGACGGGGGCGAACGTCGCCTACCTCGAGCAGCTGTACACCTTCGGGGCGCCGCGGCGTGATCCGCGCGGGCGCGTCCTGTCGGTGGCGTACATGGCGCTGGTGCGCACCCGCGATCACCACGTGCGCGGCGGAGACGACGCCGCCGAGGCGAAATGGACACCGGTGGAGCGCAGCGGAGGCGGGAAGCTGGCCTTCGATCACGACGCGATCGTCGAGCTAGGGGTCGCCCGTCTGCAGGCGAAGCTGCGCTACGCGCCCATCGGGTTCAACCTGCTGCCGCCGACCTTCGCGCTCTCCGAGCTGCAGCGGCTGTACGAGGCGGTGCTCCAGCGGCCGCTCGACAAGCGCAACTTCCGTCGCCGCATCCTGGCGATGGATCTGCTGGCGGAGGCGGGGCGGCAGGAAGGCGTCGCCCACCGCGCGGCGACCCTCTACCGCTTCGACGAGCGAGCCTACGCTCGCCTGGTGCACGCGGGCTTCAACTTCGAGCTCTGAGGCGAGCTGCGAAAGGACATGTGGCCATGACCGATAACCCGATCCTCGACACCGACTCGTACAAGGCGAGCCACTGGCTGCAGTACCCGCCCGGCGTGACGGCGATGTACTCGTACTTCGAGTCGCGCGGCGGCCGCTACCCGGAGACGGTGTTCTTCGGGCTGCAGTATTACCTGCGCGAGTACCTCACGAAGAAGATCACCCGCGAGCACGTGAGCGAGGCCGAGGCCTTCTTCTCCGCGCACGGCGAGCCCTTCAACCGTGCTGGCTGGGAGCACCTGATCGAGCGCTACGACGGGCACTTCCCGGTGCGCATCCGCGCGCTCCCCGAAGGGACGGTGATCCCCACCGGGCACGTGCTCTTCGACATCGAGCTGACGACGCCGGATCCGCAGGTATTCTGGGTGGTGTCCTGGCTGGAGACGCTGCTCGTGCGCGTCTGGTACCCGACCACGGTCGCCTCGCGCTCGCACCACTGCAAGCGGCTGATCCTGGACGCGCTCGAGGCGACGGCCGACGATCCCCGCTCCGAGATCGGCTTCAAGCTGCACGACTTCGGCTCGCGCGGCGTCTCGAGCCGCGAGTCGGCGCGCATCGGCGGCGCGGCGCACCTGGTCAGCTTCCTCGGCTCGGACACGGTCGAAGGGGTGGTCGCGGCCAACACGTACTACGGCGTGCAGGGCGGGATGGCCGGGTTCAGCGTTCCGGCCGCCGAGCACTCCACCATCACGATGTGGGGGCGCGATCAGGAGCTCGACGCGTACCGGAACTTCGTCCGCGTCTACCTGGTGGAGCGGCAGCTGCCGCCGGGCGTGCCCAAGATCGCGGCCTGCGTGTCCGACAGCTACGACCTCTTCGACGTCGTCGAGAACGTGTGGTGTGGAGAGCTGCACGACATGATCCGCGACTCCGGCGGCAAGCTGGTGATCCGGCCCGACTCGGGAGATCCGGTGAGCGTGCTGGTGCAGTGCCTCGGCATCATCGAGCGCAAGCTGGGAATGCGGGTCAACGGGAAAGGTTTCAAGGTGATGCCGCCGTACCTCGGGCTGTTGCAAGGCGACGGGATCAACGACGGCTCGATCGCGACCATCCTCGAGGCGCTGCGCGAGCACGGGTACTCGGCGTCGAATCTCGCCTTCGGGATGGGCGGCGGTCTGCTGCAGCAGCTCGATCGCGACACGCAGAAGTTCGCCTTCAAGTGCGCCGCGGCGCTGCGCGATGGGCAGTGGGTCGACGTCGCCAAGGATCCGGTGACCGACCAGGGCAAGCGGAGCAAGAAGGGGCGGCTCGCGCTGGTGGAGGATGGCGGCGCCTTCAGCACCGTGCGCGGCCCGCACCACGGCGACCAGCTGGTGCCCGTGTTCGAGAACGGGAAGATCCTGAAGACGTACACCCTCGACGAGGTGCGGGCGCGCGCGGCCCGGGCGTTCGCATGAACGCCGCGCGGGGCCCGATGCGCGCCGTC
>JAMFST010001069.1 GCA_026225435.1 Labilithrix luteola | reverse complement strand
GGCGTACTTCTACTCGCCGCGCGAGCGGAAGCTGTACGTGACCAACTGGGGCGCCTCGCCGCGCGCCATCGCCGGTCGCGAGCAGAAGGTGTTCGGCTACGACGCCTTCGGCAGCTTCGTCGACCAGGCGCAGAACGTCGGAGCGAAGTCCGCGGCTCCGGCCGCTGCGGCCGCCGTTGCCGCTGCGGCGGTCGCGCCGGTGGCCGTCGCCGCGCCGAAGCCGGCCGCTGCGCCTGCCGACGCCAAGAAGGACGAGAAGAAGGAGGAGAAAAAGAAGAAGGACGACGAGGGGAGGCCGTGGTGGATCTGGCTCCTCGTCGGGCTCGGCGTCATCGGCGTCGCGCTCCTCATCGCCTGGCTCCTGCGCGATTGCGACAGGCGCCGGATCGACGCTGGCGCCGACGGCGGAGATGCGGCCGCGCTCCTCGACGGAAGCGCGGCGATGGATTCGGGGCTCGACGGAGCGGTGAGCGCCGACTCCGGCAGCGACGCGGCCAGCGCCGCTGACGGCGGTGACGCCGGCGACGCCAGCGCTCTCGCCGATGGCGGCGACGCGGGCGGCGATCCGCTCGACGCCGGGGTGGTCCACCGGCTGTCCGACGGTGGCCTCGTCCGCATGCTGCCCGACGGCGGGCTCGCGCATGACGGCACCGGCAAGGTGATCGTCGTCACGCCGGGCAAGGGCGGCGGCGGGAGCGGCAGTGGAAGCGGCAGCGGCGGCGGCAAGGGGAGCGGTAAAGGTGGCGGCGGCGACGACGGCGAGCGCGCGATGCGCACGCACTTCCACCCCGAGGCGACCCACTGGCGCGTCGTCGCCGGCCAGAACGCGCTCGACCCCGATTCGCCGGTGGAAGGCGACGGACAGAGCTTCGAGATCACCCTCCGCCCGGGCAAGACGGACGAAGGCGTGAAGGTTCAGTACCAAGACGCTGGAGGCAAATGGCACCCGTTCTGACCGCTGCTCGCCTGAACGAGCTGGCTCTCCTCGCCGATCGCGCCCGGGACGCGCTGAGTGACCGCCCAGGAGAGCCGGAGACCCGCGCCGAGGCCGACGCGCTCGGAGAGCTGGCCTATCGCGCCGGGAAGCTGGCGCGCGCCGCGGCACGTCCGCCGTGCATCGGGCTGTTCGGTCCGTCGCAGGCGGGGAAATCGTTCCTCGTGGGGGCGCTGCTCTCCTACGAGCTTGGACATTTGCAGGTCCTGTCGAGCGGCCCCGCGGGGACCAAGAAGCTCGACTTCCTCCGCGAGGTGAACCCGGCCAAGGGGGTCGAGTCGACCGGCGTGGTCACCCGCTTCTCCACCGGGCCGGCCCCGGTGCCGCTCACCCGCGGCGACTTCGCCTGCCGGCTGCTCACCGCCGATGCGCTCCTCGCCTCCATCGCCACCGGCTTCCTCGTCGAGTGCACCTCGCCCGCGCCCTCGTCCACGCGCGTGTCCGAGTGCCTCCAGCGCGCGCGTACCGCCACCGGTGCGCCCGCCAGCGCGCTCCACCGGCAAGCGTGGGAGACCACCTGGCAGCTGCTGGGGAAGAAGTACGGCGACCGGCACGCCTACCTGGCGGAGCTGCGGCGCGATCCGACGCTGGGCGCCGGTGCGTGGAAGAACGAGATCCTCACCATCGCCGGCTGGCGCGAGGTGTACTCGCTCCTGTGGGGCGGTCGCGGCCACGCGCCGGATCTCGACGCGCTGATGAACGTGCTCTTCGACGGTCTCGAGGCGACCGGGCACAACGAGTCCATCGAGGTGCTCGAGGCCGACGTGCGCGCGGCAGCCGGCGCGACCAGCTTGCTCGACGCCGCCTGCCTCAACTCGATCGGACAGGCCGGCGCGCGACCGATCCGCTTCTTCCTCGCCGGCGAGGCTGACCGCACCGTCTCCGCGCGCGAGGTGTCGCTTCCGCCGCCGGTGCTCTCGGCGCTGGTCTCGGAGATCCGCCTGCCGCTCGAGCGCCGCCCTGGCTCGCTCCTCGACAAGGCCGATCTCCTCGATTTCCCGGGCGGGCGCGCGCTCAAGGGGATCAACGGCTTCGGCAAGGAGGAGCTGTCGACCGGGCGCCTCGAGCTGGCCGTCGAGGTCTTCAAGCGCGGCAAGTTGACGTTCCTCTTCGAGCAGTTCGCGCTCGACCGCGAGATCACGACCTTGCTCCTCTGCTCCCCCGGGCCGACCAAGCCGGAGGCGATCCAGCTGCAGTC
>JAMFST010001068.1 GCA_026225435.1 Labilithrix luteola | reverse complement strand
TCGGCGTATTCGAAGGTCTCGGCGTCGGCCGCGGCGAGCAGCTGCTCGTAGTCGTCGAAGCCGTCGGGCACGGCCGCGCCGGAGAACGGGAAGACGATCACGCGCTCGAACCTGTGCAGATGCGCGAACTGCCGGTACAGCGGCAGCAGCACGTCGTCGACGATGAGGAAGCGATCGCCCGCGTGCGTCGCGATCCCGGTCAGCTCCTCGGGCGAGAGGCGCAGGTTGAGCGTGTGGTAGACGCCGCCCGCGAGCGGCACCCCGAAGTACGCCTCGAGGTGCGCGTGGTGGTTCCACATCAAGGTGGCGACGCGATCCCCCTCACGCAGCCCGGAGCGCTGCAGCCCGGCGGCGAGCGCGTACGCGCGCTTGTGCAGATCGGCGTAGGTGTGGCGCGCGAGCGAGCGATCCGGCCGGCGCGAGACCAGCTCGACCCGGGGAAACACGGCCGCCGCGCGATCGAGGATGCGATCGAGCACCAGCGGGTAGTCCATCATCGTCGACAGCATGTACTTCGACGATAGCGGCGATCCCGTATGGCCGCCGTACTATGCAGGATACCCGCGCGCTTGACGCGATGACGCGACGCGACGTGTCATGTCGTGTCGGCCTCAGAGCGGCTTCGACCCCGGTGGTGTGATGACCGTCGCCGGCTCGCCGATCGGCGGATCCGAGCTGCCGAAGGGGAGCACGCGGTTGCCGTTCAGATCCTGGATCTCGACGGTGATCTCGACGGCCAGCTGCGCCTGCTCGCTGGTGCGCAGGCCGAGGTCGAAGCCGACGATCCCCGGCACCACCGCGGGGATGAGACCGACGAGCAGCGGGTCGTTCTCGTTGGAGCGGTTCTGCGGATCGAAGACGTGGTTGTCGAGGCCGTCGAGGTTCGCGCCGGTGTCGTCGTCGTCGTCGTCATCCCCGGACGAGGCGCTCGGCGGGTGCGCCTGGATGTACTCGACGGTGGCGAGATCGGTCGCCAGCTCGTCGACGTCGTCGGAGGTGATGGTCCCCTGCAGGCGGCTCATCGCCGGCACCAGCACCACCTTGCTGTAGCCGCTCTCGTCGGGGATCGAGTCGTCCTCGCCGACGACCAGCCCGGGCACCCAGCGCACGAACTCGTTCCACGGATCGAGCATCAAGGTGACGTTGTGCGGTGTCGTGTCGAGGTTCGATATCGTGTAGCGAATCTCCACCAGCGAATCGCTCTTCTGCAGGAAGGGATAGTGCGGATACGGATCCTGCGGGCCGAGCGCCGCCGTCTCGGCGGCCGTGGGGCGGCGGTAGGGGAGCGAGACCGGTGTCTTCACCTGGTAGATCTGCTCTTCGCCGTCGTTGTAGGCGGGCATGACGGTGGCGGTCATGCCGAGCACCGACGGCGGGGTGACCTGGTCGTCGCTGGTGGCGTTGCAGCCGGCGACGATCACCGCGCCAGCCGCGAGGGTCAGGGAAAAGGCAGACAGGCGGCGATAAGTCATGCGGTGTTCAGTGTGGCACGAATCGCCGGTGGCGAAAGGGCGTGCGCACCCGATCGAGCGTGACGTGTAGGGCGTTGGAGGCGGCCGGCATTTGCTACGCTCGGGGTGTGAGCGGGGGACAGCATCCGGGTGACGAGACCTCCATGGCGCCCGCGCTGGTGGCGCCGGGGACGGTGGTGCGCGCCAAGTGGACCATC
>JAMFST010001067.1 GCA_026225435.1 Labilithrix luteola | reverse complement strand
GGTCACCGTCGCGGCCGTCGAGCGCGCTCACCGCCTTCTCGATGGAGCCATTGCCGGAGGCGGTGCCGTCGCCGGCCAGCGCCCGGGCGAACTGCTCCGCCATCGCGCCGGCCTCGCCGGGCGCGTGGCGCAACACCGCGGTGACGTCGCGCGTATTTTCTCTCCGGCGGTCCGCCGCGTGTGGTTCCGCGACCTCGCGGCGCCACGGGCGCGCGACCAGCTGTGTGATCGTCGATTCGCGCGACGCTCCGGGGCGCAACGATCCGCAGTTCGAGGCGTGGTTCAGCCCGTACCGGAAGGGGATGATCGCGGGGTTTCTCCGTGCGGCCATCCTCGTGCGCATGGCGGTCGGCAAGCTGCAGGTGGACCGGCTCCTGAAGAACGACGGCAACCAGTCGGAGTACGCGCGCCCCTTCGTCGACGACGGGCACGCGCTCGCGTGGCTGCGCGAAGCGCTGGTGCCGTCGGACCCGGCCGGCCTCGACGAGCGACCGAGCCGCTCGTAGCCTTTGCCGATGGGGTGGACGAGGAAGCGGGTGGCGTTCGCGGCGGCGGCCTACCTCGCGCTCCTGGCGACCCGGCCGACGACGATGCTCGTCGAGAGGGTGGCTCGCGCTCTCGCTCGCGCCTTCCCCGCGCTCCTACCCGCGCTGTGCGTGCTCTTCGAGACCATCGCGACGCTGCTCATGGCGGTCTACCCGCTGCTGGTGCTGGTCGGCACCTTGTTCGGCGGGGCCATCGCGGTGATGCGCATCTGGCGGCGCGTCTCGGCCGGGAGCGCGCGCGACCCGCTCATCGAGCTGCGCGACGCGCTGCGGGCGCATCCGCAGCTCGCCTCGGCGCTCCCTTATCTCCCGTGGGTGTACTGGCTGTACGACGCGGTGACCGAGATCGATTCCCGCTGGGACCGGCCGTACGTGGTCAGCATCGTGCTGACGGGCGTGGCGACGACACTCTTCGGCAAGCTGCTGCTGCGCGTGCTCGATCGACTGGAGAGTCGCGAGGCTCCGCCGCCACCGCAGGTCGCCGCGGACGAGACGACCTTCCGTGCCGTCGCCGTCACGCGGCGCTCGCAGGCCATCGTCGCCAGCGCGCTCGGTCTTGCCGTGGCGATGATCGGCTTCATCAGCAGCGTGAACCTGGCGACGCTCGGCCTGGGGCGGCTCGGGCTCCTCGCGCTCGTCTATGCGACGGTGCTCGGCGTCACGGCGCGCTGGTTCCAGGTGGCGTCCACCATCCGCGTCGGCCGCGACGGTGTCTTCGTCCAGGGGACCTCGAAGACGCGTTTCCACGCGTACCGCGACTTCGACTCGGTGCGCGTGTCGGGCGCGACGATGCACCTGGTGCGCGGCGGCAAGACGATCGTGCGCCTCCAGCTCCACGGCGCCGATCTCCACCGCGGCGACTTCCTCGCCGAGCGCATCGAGGTCGCGCTGGCCGCCGCGAAGAACGTCTCCGGCGCCGAGAGCCTCCTGGGGCACGGAGCCAGCCGGCTGAACGCGCACGGCGCCAGCGACTACCGGAGCGCGTCGCTCACCCGCGAGCAGCTCTGGGACCTCGTCGAGGCCGACGGCACCGCCGGCGACGCGCGCACGGCCGCCGCGCAGATGCTCGCCGCGAGCCTCGATCCGTCGGACCGCGTCCGCCTGCGCATCGCCGCGTCGCACACGGCCGATCCGCGCGTGCGCGTCGCGCTCGAGACGGTCGCCGGCGCCGAGCTACAAAAGCAGAACGGCGAGGCCGACGATGAAGCTGTCGACCCCGCCGCGCGCCGAGCTCTCACCTTGTCCCCGGGCAAGTGATCCCCGAGAGGTCGGCGAGAAATTGTCGGAAAGGCTGCAAGACTAGGGAGCGGGCGGAGGAGCCGTACTTCTGTACGGGCCCCATCCTCTGGCTGCCGAAGGCAGACAGCCAGGATAGGGATGGCTCGCACCCCCTCCGCCCGCTTGCGTCCTGGCGGAACCTCGGTCGGGACCTGAGTTGGGTGGCGGCGACTTTTGGTAGCGCTGTGGCCCTCCGGGCAGGGGGGACGACGGATGCGGGTGGGG
>JAMFST010001066.1 GCA_026225435.1 Labilithrix luteola | reverse complement strand
GCGGAGAAAGCGCGCGCATCGGCGAGGATTCCCGCACCGCCGCCGGGGTCGAGCCCCGCGATAGACAGCGCGCAAACCCGCGTGCGAGCGGCTCTCACACGTACGCCTCTACCACGTCGATTGACTCTGCAAGAACGGACCTGCTACGCAAAAACAGGCATGCGCCGACGATCGCGACGACGCGCCACCCGTAGCAGTGCCGCGATCGTTCTCGCTTCGGTAAGCCTCACGGCTGCCGCTGCGACGGTCGCGGTCCCTCGCCTCGCCCACGCCCAGTGTGTCGACGAGACGCTGAAGGACGAGCTGGTGGGAGGACGCCACTACCGCGGTGTCGAGGATCGCCTGTTCACCAAGGCCCTCCGCCACGAGCTCTCCGCCATGGGCGGGGTGTACGCGGCGGACCTCTACTCCTCCAACTGGCTGTACGGCTTTGCCTACACCTTCCACTTCTCCGAGGACCTCGCGCTCGAAGCGAGCATGGATCTCACCCGCTTCCGCAGCGCGGTCACCGACTCGTACGAGTCGCGCTACCCGCAGATCCAGGTCGAGGAGCGCACCGACAAGCCGGGGCGGCTCTACTTCGGGCACCTGGTCTACTCGTTCGCCTACGGGAAGCTCCGCTGGGCGGGGGGCGCCATCACCCGCTTCGACTTCAACGTGGCCCTCGGCGCCGGCGTGACCGACGACACCACCTCACGCGGCGTCACCGGCAGCGCGGGGCTCGGCACCAAGTGGTACTTGAACAACTGGTTCGCGCTGCGCTTCGACGTGCGTGACCACGTGCTCTCCGAGTCGCTCGTCGGAGAGGAGCACCTGGTGAACGACATCGTCGCCACCGGCGGAATCAGCATCTTCTTCCCCTTCACGCGCTGATGCGTTTCGGCGATCGTAGTCCAAGGGCTGGCGCTGGTCGTGACGCCCGCCGCCCAGGAGGTCTCGTGCCCGTTCGTCCCCGCATCCGCAACGCCTGGCTGAACGCTGCGCTCGTCTCCACCGCGCTGGTGACGGCGCTCAGCCTCGTCGCTGGTGTCGGCTCGGCGCAGACCCGCGGTCGTCGCACCCCCGCCCGCCCCGCGCCGCCGGAGCCTGCCGCGGCGCCCATGAGCGCGATGGCCGATGCCGGAGGGCCGCTCGTCGTGGCCGACGCCGGTGGCCCCTGGCCGCGCCCGCAGATCTACGACGGTGGAGCGCGTCTCTCGCCGCTGACGCCGACCGAGGCGGAGATGCCGCCGGGATCGCCCGCCGTCGTCCCGCCGGACTACGACAAGCTGATCTCGGAGATCGCCGTGCTGCGCGCGCGGATCGCCACGGTCTCCGACAACCTGTTCCGCTCGCGCCTCGCGGTCAGCGTGAAGACCGACGGCGACAAGCAGCGCATCGAGCACCTGTCGGTCGCGCTCGATGACGGCGTGGTGTGGGAAGCGCCGGCCGGCTTCGCCTCGCCCGACGATCCGACGCCGACCTACGATCACGCCGTCGCCCCCGGACGGCACACGCTGACCATCCTGGTCGATCGCAAGGACGCGCGCGACGCGACCTTCACCACGCAGCAGTCGTCGCGCGTGGCCATCGACATCCCCAAGGACCAGCGGCTCGAGGTGGAGGTGCGCCTCGAGGAGGACTCGTCGATGGGCGGGAAGTTCCCCGCCGATCACAAGGGGGACTACGACCTTCGCATCCGGGTGAAGGCACAGGCCAAATGAGGAGGCTCGGGCGCGCGAGATCGGCCACGCTGGCGCTCGCGCTGGTGGCGGCGGCGGCGAGCGGGTCCAGCGCCTGGGCGCAAGATCCGGCGAGCTCGCCTGCGCCTGGTGTGGCGCCCGCGCCCGGCGCACCTGCTGCTGCCCCCACCCTGTACAATCCTCCACCGGACGCGCCGACGCTCGCGGCGTATCGCACCGCGCTCGGAGCGCGGCACCTGACCGACAGCCGCGGCTTCGGCATCGATGCGGTGCGCGAGCGGCTCGCCGAGGCGGAGACGCTGCGAGGTACGGGGCGGCAAGACGAGGCCATCGCGCGGCTCTACG
>JAMFST010001065.1 GCA_026225435.1 Labilithrix luteola | reverse complement strand
TCCACCTGCATGAAGGCGTGCACCAGCGCCGCCAGGCCGAGCCCAAGCCCCTGCGCCTCGGCGGGGACGCCGAAGGGGATCACCACGGCGCGCGGCGAGCTCACGGTCCGTCAGCCAATACCGCGCTTGCGGCGCGCTTGCTACTGTCCGCCCCGTGCCGCGCCAGCCAACACGTTCCGCCTCCGCCGCAGGTAGCGGCGCGGACACACTCTTCTCCGCCGCGCAACGTCGCGACGGTGCGGCGACCGGCGCGATCCCGCTCGCCGAACGCATGCGGCCGCGCACCCTCGCCGAGCTCGAGGGGCAGGCGCACCTGGTGGGACCAGGGAAGCTGCTGGCGCGCGCGCTCAACGAGGGGCGCGTCTTCTCCATGCTGCTGTGGGGTCCGCCGGGTGTGGGCAAGACCACCCTCGGCCGCCTGGTCGCGCTGCAGACGAAGGCCGAGTTCGTCGCCTTCAGCGCTGTCCTCGGGAGTCTCGCCGAGCTGCGCCTCATCGTCGCCGCCGCCCGCGAGCGCGCCTCGTACCGCGGCGAGCGCACCGTCGTCTTCGTCGACGAGATCCATCGCTTCAACAAGGGGCAGCAGGACGCGTTTCTTCCCCACGTGGAGGACGGCACCATCACGCTCATCGGCGCGACCACCGAGAACCCGTCCTTCGCGGTGAACGCCGCGCTGCTGTCGCGCTGCAAGGTGTTCCGCCTCGAGCCGCTGGGCGAGCCGGAGATCGTGCGCCTCCTCGCCCGCGCGGTGACCGATCCCGAGCGCGGGATCGGCGCGCAGAACCTCGCGGTCGCCCCCGACGCGCTGGGGATCGTGGCGCACCTCGCCGGCGGAGACGCGCGCCGGGCGCTCGGCATCCTCGAGGTGCTCGCCGCGGACGCCACCGCGCGCGATCAAACGTTCATTTCTCCGGAAGACGTGGCCGCCTCGCAGGAGCGTGCGCCGCTCCTCTACGACAAGGCGGGCGAGGAGCACTACAACGTCGTCAGCGCCTTCATCAAGTCGATGCGCGGCTCCGACCCGGACGCCGCCGTCTACTGGATGATGCGCATGCTCGACGCCGGCGAGGATCCGCTCTTCCTCCTGCGCCGCATGATCATCTTCGCCAGCGAGGACGTGGGCAACGCCGATCCGCGCGCGCTCCTGGTGGCGACTGCCGCCGACGCCTCGTTCCGCCGCCTGGGCATGCCCGAGGGGATGTACCCGCTCACCCACGCGTGCGTGTATCTTGCAAGTACCGCCAAGTCGAACGCCATCAAGTCGGCCTGGCAGAAGGCGCGCGCGCTCATCGAGGAGCATGGCGCCCTCCCCGTCCCGCTCAAGCTGCGCAACGCGGTCACCAAGCTGATGAAGAACGAGGGCTACGGCGAGGGGTACCGCTACGCCCACGACTACGAGGAGGGGTTCGTCCCCGGCGAGACCTACCTGCCGGACGCGCTCGTCGGCGAGACGATCTACGAACCGTTCGCCCGCGGCGAGGAGGCGAAGATCAAGACGCGCCTCGACGCGATCCGGAAAAGGTGAACGCCCACATCGGCGCCTGAGAAGCGGGACTTCTCGTCCCAAGTGGGCGCGCTTCTTGAAGAAGTAGGGGCCATGCTCCCGCCTCGCCGCGTCCCCGCTCCCCCGCCCGGTCTCCCCGCTTCCGCCCGCGTGGTCGCGGCGGCGTCGCTGTTCGCAGCGATGGTGCAGGCCTGCAGCGCCGGCGCGCTGATCATGTGCTCCGGCACCCGGTGGTCGGAAGCACCACCGGCGCGGCGGTGAGCGTCTGCAGGTCGCGTCGCAGGCGATCCGGCTGCTCCTCGCTGCTCAGGCTCGCTTCGAGCTTGCCGTGCTCGCGCTGCCAGATGGGGAGCGCGGCGGCGAGCGCCTTGCGCCCCTTGGCGGTGAGCGTGAGCAGCCGGCGGCGCGCGTCCTCGGGGCTCACGCGCACCTGGACGAGACCGCGAGGCTCGAGCCCCTTGAGCGCCGCGGTGAGCGTGGTGCGGTCCATCGCCAGCAGCTCGGCGACCGACGCCATCGTCGCCGGCTGGGGGCGGTTCAGCGACATGAGGAGCGAGAACTGCCCGTTGGTCAGGCCGACCGGGCGGAGCGCCTCGTCGAAGCGACGCGCCAGCGCGCGAGCGGCTCGCTGCACGTGCAGGCAGAGGCATGCGTCACGCACGTTCAGCGTCGCGCTGTACGGGACGACGGGTCCGGCGCTGGTCACCTGGACCATTTAAGTTGATATCAACTCAATTGGCAAGCTAGACTCGAGGAATGACGACGCAGAGCAGGAGCCACTTCATCTGGCACGAGCTGATGACCGACGACGTCCCCGGCGCGCTCGCCTTCTACGGCCACGTGCTCGGGCTGACCGCGGAGAAGTTCCCTTCCGCGGATGGCGGCGACTACCACGTGCTCTCGGCCGGCGGCCGCGGCATGGGCGGCGCGATGCCGCTGCGCGACGGCATGACGAAGGCCTTCTGGGTCGGCTACCTCGCGACAGGCGACGTCGACGCCGATGCGGCGCGTCTCGAGAAGGCGGGCGGGAAGGTGATGCGGCCCGCGGCGGACATCCCCCACGTCGGCCGCTTCGCGCTCGTCACCGATCCGCAGGGCGCGGGCTTCGTCCTCTTCAATCCGACCCCGCCTCCGGGTGGCGCACCGCCTGCCGCCACCGGCAGGGGCGCCGTCGGCTGGTGCGAGCTCCTGACGAGCGACGCCGCCGCGGCCTTCGGCTTCTACGCCGAGCAGTACGGCTGGGAGAAAGGCTTCGCCGTCGACATGGGCCCGATGGGCACCTACCAGACCTTCGCCATCACCGAGTCGAGCGGCGGCGGCATGATGAACGACCCGCAGAAGCCGGCGAGACCGCGCTGGCGCTTCGTCTTCAACGTCGAGTCGGTGTCGGCGGCGATGGCACGGGTGACGGAGAAGGGCGGCCAGGTGCTCAACGGCCCGCACGAGGTCCCGGGCGGACTGTGGAGCGCGCAGTGCCTGGACCCGCGCGGGGCGGAGTTCGGGATGGTCGGTCCGGCGAAGTGAGGGGGCGGCGCGGCTGCCCGGGCGGGGGGAGGCTCGATCGCAGCTCTGGAGGTAGGTGAACGCTGATTCAGCTACATCCGACAGGCGCTCGTTGCGGCTGCCTCTTTCTCTGCTCGTCCCCTACCCAACCGCGTTACGTGCGCTCTGCAGCTCGCCGAGCGCGTGGCTGTTTCCCGCCGCCTTCGCGGCGGCGATGCCGGCGTCGTACCAGGCGATCGCTTCCTCGGTCTTGCCGGCGGTCTCCAGCGCTCCGCCGGCCATGAGGTACATGGCGACGTATTCCGGGTTCGACGCGCGCAGCGTCTCGAAGGTGCGGACGGCGTCGTCGACGCGCCCCTGGCTCTTGTACTCCATGGCCAGCCCGTACCAGGCGAGGGGGTCCTTGGAGCCTTCGCCGGTAATCTTCTCGAAGTAGGCGAGGCGCTTGGCAGGATCAGCGGGCATGAGGGTCTCGTTCCAAGATGGTGTTTGACTTGAGATCGAGCACCGAGAGGGGGCTCAGAAATCGTCGAGATGGCTGCAAAGCT
>JAMFST010001064.1 GCA_026225435.1 Labilithrix luteola | reverse complement strand
GCATCTCGTTCCTGCCCATCCCGTAGAAGTCGCCGGTGTCGAGCACGTTCACCCCGCGCTCGAGCGCCTCGTGGATCGTCGCGATGCTCTCGGCGTCGTCGCTGCCGCCGTAGGGGGAGCCGCCGGCCATGCCCATGCAGCCGACCGCCAGCGGGAACACCTTCGGACCTTGCGCGCCCAGCTTCGTCTCGTTCGTCATGACGACAATCTGGTCTGTCGCGCCCCTCTGCTCCAGCGAATTGACATCACGGGTGTCCGCTCACGACGTGAACGACGACCGTGATGTTGTCCTTGCGTGCACGCGGCGCTGCCAGCGCGGCATCCATGAGTGCGCCCGCGATCTCGCTCGGGGCACCTCCGCGAACAAGGATGGACCGGATCGCCTCCTCGGAAAGAAGCGCCGTGAGACCGTCGGAGCAGAGCAGCCACACGTCGCCGGGAAGCGTATCCTCCTCCGCGCGGTCGACCTCCACGTCCGCCTGCGCCCCGAGCACCCGCACGATGACATTCTGCGGCACCCGGGCGAGCTCCGCGTCCGTGATCTCTGGCCGGATCCGGCGGCACTCGTTCACGAGTGTGTGAGCGGTCGTGCGAGCTTCGAGTCTTCCCTCGCGGAGCCGGTAGATGAAGCCGTCTCCCACGTGAGCAAGATGCGCGCGGCCGTCGGAGAAGAGTGCAACCTCGGCCGTGGCGCGCAGACCGTGCCATCCAGGGTCGCTTCCCACGTCTCGTCGCCGAGCCGCGTCGGCCCGCGCGAAGATCGCTCGATTGGCCTCGCCGACGCTGGCCATGACGACGGCTGCGGCCGCGCCCGAATCGAAGGCTTGGCGGATCGTCGAGACCGCTAGCGCAGCGGCAGGATGGCCGGACGTGCCGGCCCCCGCGCCGTCGCAAACGACGCAGAGGGTGGCTCCGCCTCGTTGGGCGACGAGCCAGGCGTCTTCCTGGTGATCGCGATCGCCGTCGTTGGTCGAGCCGCTGGGCACGGAGCGACTATGCACCAGTCGGCACCACGATGCCGTCTGCAATTCTAACGAGTGCCGATCCCGACTACGCTCCGCCGCCATGAGTGACACGCCCGCGTACACGCCTCCGAAAGTGTGGGTCTGGGAACCTGGTAACGGGGGCCAGTTTGCCAACATCAACCGTCCCATCGCCGGGGCCACGCACGACAAGGAGCTCCCGGTCGGCAAGCACCCCTTCCAGCTCTACTCGCTGGCCACGCCCAACGGCGTGAAGGTCAGCGTCATGTTCGAGGAGCTGCTCGCCGCAGGTCACTCCGGCGCCGAGTACGACGCCTGGCTCATCAAGATCAACGAGGGGGACCAGTTCGGCAGCGGCTTCGTCGGAGTCAACCCGAACTCGAAGATCCCCGCGCTCCTCGACCGCAGCGGGTCGACCCCGCAGCGCGTCTTCGAGTCCGGCGCCATCCTCCTGTACCTCGCGGAGAAGTTCGGCGCCTTCCTGCCCAACGACCCGGCGGCGCGCACCGAGACGCTCTCCTGGCTGTTCTGGCAGATGGGCAGCGCCCCCTTCCTCGGCGGTGGCTTTGGACATTTCTACGCCTACGCCCCCATCAAGATCGAGTACGCCATCAACCGCTACGCGATGGAGGTGAAGCGCCAGCTGGACGTGCTCGACCGCCGCCTCGGCGAGAGCGAGTACCTCGGCGGCAAGGAGTACTCGATCGCCGACATGGCGGTCTGGCCCTGGTACGGGACGCTCCTCAAGGGCGGCGCCTACGGGGCTTCCGCCGAGTTCCTCTCCGTGCAGGATTACAAGAATGTACAGCGCTGGACCGACGCCATCGGCGCGCGGACGGCGGTCAAGCGCGGGCGCATGGTCAACCGCGCCATGGGCAACCCGTCCGAGCAGCTGCACGAGCGCCACGACGCCAGCGACTTCGACACCAAGACGCAGGACAAGGTCGCCAAGCCGGCGTGAGAAGTGGCAGCAGCGCCCACCCTTGGAGTCTCTCGCCCCGCGCGACGGACGATGATTAGATGGGCGACGCTCGAGCATGAACCCGCCTCGCCACAGACCACTGCTCGTGGCGTTCGCGTCGGTGATCGCGGTCGCCGGTGTCACCCTCACCGGCGCCGCCTGCAGCGCCCTCATCAGCCTCGATCCGCCGCCGGACGAGCAGACCAGCGCGGCCGACGGCGGCTCCAGCAGCGACGCGACGACGAGTGACGGCGCCGCCACCGACGCGAGCAGCGATGCCGCGCCGGTGGTCTGCGCGCCGCTCGACGCGGGCGACGGCGGCTTCGCTCCCTTCGCCCCGACCACGCTCGCCGACGGCACGTCGACCTGGGACTTCTTCGACACCTCGTCGCTCACCGCGGTCGCCAACGGGTTCGCCGGCGGCGTCTTCGACGGGCAGCAGTACGTGTACTTCGTCGGCAAGGGGCAGTGGATCGCGCGCTACGACACCACCCTGGGCGCCGCAGCCTTCGGCGGCGTGGCGGCGTGGTCCGCGGTGCACCTGACCACGCTCGCGCCGACCGTCTCGATCCCCGGGGGCTTCCTCGGCGCCGTGTTCGACGGCCGCTACGTCTACTTCGTCCCCAACACGGTCGGCGGCGTGCCCGGTAGCGTGGCCGCTCGCTTCGACACGCGCGCCCCCGGCGCCAGCCTCTCCGACGCGACCGCCTGGTCGACCTTCGACCTGTCGACCCTGGACGGCGCCGGCGTCGCCCTCAAGGGCTTCAACGGCGGCACCTTCGACGGGCGCTACGTCTACTTCGTGCCCCACAACGACGGGACGCCGGATGGCCGGGTCGTGCGCTACGACACGAAGATCGCCGACGCCGGGACCGTGCGCGCGCCGGTCGACGCGGGCGATGGCGGCGACGCGGGGGACGCCGGGCCGAGCGGCTTCGACGACCCCGGGCAGTGGGCGACGTTCGATCTGGCCAGCGTCAACCCGGCGGCGGTCGGCTTCACCGGGGGCGCCTTCGACGGGACGTCGGTGTACTTCGTCCCGGCAGTGAACGACGCCTACGACGCGTCGGTCGACAACGGCAACAGCGGGATCATCGCTCGCATCCAGGCCGACGCATCCTTCGAGGCGAGCGGATCGTGGGCCACCTTCGACCTCACCCGCGTCAACGGCGCGGCCGACGACTTCTTCGGCAGCGCGTTCGACGGGCGAAGCCTGTACCTCGTCCCCCGCGGCACCGGCGTCGCGGTCCAGCTCGACACCAAGGGGAAGGGCTTCACCTCTCTCTCGTCGTGGTCCACCTACGACCTCGAGCGAGCCATCACGCGAGAAGGCGGGGCCGCGCCGGTGTTCGCCGGGGGCGCCTTCGACGGGCGCTTCGTCTACTACGTCCCCACCTCCGTGGGCTTCGGGACGGCGGCTCGCTACGACTCGCTCAGCGCCTTCGACGCCGACTGCGCCTGGTCGACGGTGGACCTCACCCAGCTCGATGCCGGCGCCGACGGAGGCGTGCAGAACTTCGCCGGAGCGATCTTCGACGGCACGTACGTGTACTTCGTCCCCGCGTCCACCGGGGTGGTGGCCCGCTTCGCGGCGCGCGGCGTGGCGGCGGCCAAGCCCTTCACGGGGTCGTTCCTGTGAGCGCCGCTCTCGTGGGTCGGCGCGCGCTCGCGGCGCTCGCCGCTCTCTGCCTCGCCGTGGCCGGCTCCGCCTGCAGCCCGGCCGCCGTCGGTGCCCCCGCCCCCACCGACGAGGACGCCAGCGTCGGTGACGCCGGGGGCGAAGGCGGCGCGGCCCCGGCGGCGGTCGTCCTGTCGTGCGAGAACTACGCGTACGGGTACTGCAACCGCCTCGACGCCTGCTCCGCGACGTTCCTCATCCTCCGCTACGGGACGCAGGCGGCCTGCGAGGCGACGGTGAAGACCACCTGCACGTACGCCAACCTCGCCCCTTCGAGCCAGCAGACCCCCGCCACCACCGACAGCTGCACCAGCGCGCTCCCCTCCTGGGAGTGCACCGACTTTCTCTACTCGCAGAACCGCCCGCCGGCCTGCGCCAACCAGGTGTCCGGCTCGAAGGCGAGCGGCGCGTCGTGCGCCATCAACCAGCAGTGCCAGAGCGGCTACTGCGCCACGCCCATCGGGCAGGCATGCGGCACTTG
The DNA here is from genome assembly GCA_026225435.1 of Labilithrix luteola. GTDB lineage: Bacteria > Myxococcota_A > Polyangia > Polyangiales > Polyangiaceae > JAMFST01. The sequence goes on along the minus strand of JAMFST010001064.1, from coordinate 895 downwards.
CAAGCCGGTCCCCGTCGCCGGCAGCTCCTGCGCCACGGACGAATGTCCAACGGGGTTGCAGTGCACCTCGTCCACCTGCGTGGCCCTCGCTCCGCAGGGGGCGGCGTGCTCGACGGCGCAGCCGTGCAACGAGGGGCTCACCTGCACCGCGGGCATCTGCCAGCCCGGAGTGAGCACCTCGGGGGGCGCCTGCGTGGTCGCCGGCCCCGGTTGCGCGCAGGTCGACGGCCTGGTGTGCAACGCCGCCACCTCCACCTGCCAGACGCTCGTCTTCCCCGCGGCCGGGCAGGCCTGCGGCATCGTGGCCGATCAGGCGACGGCGTGCCCCGCGTCGGTCTGCGAGCGCGGGCAGTGCGTCGCCGATCGGCAGGTGGGCCAGTCCTGCGATCTGTCGACGACCGTCCCCTGCGTCACCTCCGCCCGCTGCATCCTCTCGGGCGACGGGGGCACCGTCGGGACCTGCCAGATCAACGGCAGCACCAGCTGCGACTGACGGACGGCCAAGGTCGCTACAGCGCGCCGGTCAGCGTCAAGCCGCCGTTGCCCGCTCCGAACCAGGGGCTCACGCCGAGGCGCGCGCTGGTCGGTGACGAGGCCGCGACCGAGGCCTTCGGCGCGGTGAACCACAAGACGGCGCCGCCGGCGACGAGCGCTCCGCCGACGATGAAGGCGACGGTGGACCCGGTCGCGTTGTGTCCGGCGGTCGTGTAGTCCTCGTTCGCCTGCCGGGGGTTCGTGCAGCTGGACGACGAGCAGTTGCTCGTCTCGTCGTTCTTCGCCGCCAGCGCGTAGCCGCCGAGGATCGCCCCCACCGCGATGCCGGCGACACCGACCGCCGCGCCGCTCAGCGCGATCACCCGGCGCGAGGTCCAGAACGGCGGCGGCGCGGGCGAGG
>JAMFST010001063.1 GCA_026225435.1 Labilithrix luteola | reverse complement strand
CAAGGCAGCGACGACCGTGGCGTCGCAGATGAAGTCACCGGTCGTCGCGTCGACCACCACCACGGTGGACGCCGCGCTGATGGCGCCAAGGCAGCTGGACTCTCCGCGGTTGCAGGCCAGGAAGGAGCTGCCTGCGGCGACGGCGAAGGAGACGAGCAGGAGCTCGCGCAGACGAGGAGAAGGCATGCCGCGCGACCCAAGCAAGAAGAAGACCGGCAGCGGACGCGTGCGCTCCGCGTCGTCGCCCGTCCGCGGCGTGCACGCACGGTCACGGCCGGCGCGTGAACGAACGGTCACGCGTCAGCGCTTTGCGGGCATCCGCTTGGTGCCTTTTGCTATCGTTCCCACCGCCATGACGCTCTCTCGTCTGTTGCTCGCCTCGTGCCTGACCTTCGGTGGCGCGCTCGCCGTCCTTCCTGCCGCCGGCTGCAAGGCAGAAGAAGCTCACGTCCAGCCGGGGCAGATGCCCGCAGGCGAGACGTGGACCGGCGTCTACTTCCACCCGCTGTACGGCTACCTCCACCTCGTCGAGACCGACAACAACGTGGTCGGCAAGTGGATGCGCGCGGATCACAGCGCCTGGGGCGAGCTCTCCGGGCTGAAGGAAGGCAACGTGCTCCACTACACCTGGAAGGAGCACAAGATCGGCTTCACCGGTCCGTCGGCCAACTCCAAGGGGAAGGGCTACTTCGTCTACTCGGTGAACAAGGAGAAGACCGGGGAGCTCAAGGGCACCTACGGGCTCAATGACACCGAGGAAGGCTCGGAGTGGAACTCGGTGACGCAGCTGCGCATGTCGCCCGAGCTCGACACCATCCCCGGCAACAACGGCGGCGCGACGTCCGGCGCGCCCGAGAACTGGAAGTAATCGTCATGCACGACGCCGCACGTGGTCTGCAGTTTCGCGAGAAGCCCATCTTCGAGCGAGGCTCGCCCGGTCGTACCGGGGTGTCGCTCGCGCCGCTGGACGTCGACCCGGTCGATGCGCGCGCGCACTTCGGCAAGCAAGCGCGCGTGGAGGAGACCGGCTTTCCCGAGGTGAGCGAGCCGGAAGTGGTGCGCCACTTCGTGCGGCTCTCGCAGGGGAACTACGCGATCGACTCGCAGTTCTACCCGCTCGGGTCCTGCACGATGAAGTTCAACCCCAAGGTGAACGAGTGGGCCGCGCGGCTCGGTGGGTTCGCCAAGCTTCACCCGTACGCGCCCGAGGACCTGTCGCAAGGCGCCCTCGAGGTGATGTACCGGCTGGAGAATGCGCTCGCCGAGATCGTCGGCATGGACCACGTGAGCCTGCAGCCGGCCGCCGGCGCGCAGGGTGAGCTCACCGGTCTGATGATGATGCGCGCGTACCATCAAGCGCAGGGGCGCTCGCCCAAGCGCGTGCTCATCCCGGACACGGCGCACGGGACGAATCCGGCGTCGTGCGCGCTCAACGGCCTCGTCGCGGTCCCCTTCCCGGGGAGCGCGGACGGGATCGTCCACCCGGAGCAGCTCGCCTCGCTCATCGACGACGAGACGGCGGGCATCATGCTCACCAACCCGAACACCCTCGGGCTCTTCGAGGAGCACCTGCCGCAGGTCGCGGAGATGATCCACGCCAAGGGCGGGCTCGTGTACGGCGACGGTGCCAACCTGAACGCGCTCATGGGGCGCACCCGTCCGGGCGATCTCGGGATCGACATCATGCAGTTCAACCTGCACAAGACCTTCACAACGCCGCACGGCGGCGGCGGTCCGGGGTGCGGGCCGGTGGCTTTCAAGAAGATCCTCGAGCCGTACCGCCCGCGTCCGATCGTGCAGCGTCAGGTGGGTGAGACCGGCGGTGACACGTTCAGCCTGGTCTACGACCGTCCGGAGAGCGTCGGGCGGCTGCGCACCTTCATCGGCAACTTCGGGATGATGGTCCGCGCCTACGCGTACATCCGCGAGATGGGCGCCGCCGGCCTCAAGTCGGCGACCGAGCTGGCGGTCCTCAACGCGAACTACGTCCGCGCCAAGATCAGCGAGGATTATCCGGTCGCCTTCGACCGCATCTGCATGCACGAGGTCATCGTCTCGGACAAGCGGATCCAGAAGGAGACCGGGATCAAGACGCTCGACATCGCCAAGCGGCTCATCGACTACGGGTTCCACTCGCCCACGGTGTACTTCCCGCTGGTCGTGGCCGGCGCGATGATGATCGAGCCGACCGAGACCGAGTCGAAGGAGACGCTGGACGCCTTCCTCGACGCGATGAAGGAGATCGCCCGCGAGGCGCGCGAGGAGCCGACCAAGCTCACCGACGCACCGTCGCTCACGCGTCTCGGCCGTCTCGACGAGGCGCGCGCCGCTCGCAAGCCGGTGCTCCGCTGGCGGGCGCAGGCGCAGCCCGTCGAAAAAGCCGCCGAATAGCGCCGTTACCGGGAAGGGGGCAAGACCGCCGTGCCGCTCTCGCGCGCGCATCTGAAGGACCCCAGCATCGTGGGGCCGCTCGGCGGTCTGCTCCTGTCCGGCGTGCGCGCCGCCTCGCCGATGATGGTGGTGCGGGCGCTGCGCTGGTACCGCGACCTGGCGCGGCTCGGGCTGCACCTGCCGCTCTTCCTGGTGCACGACGTGGGGATGCTCTACGCCGCGCCGAAGGAGCAGCTGGAGCTGGGGCCGCGCGCCGGGTTCGACCAGGTGAAGGCGCGGGTGCCGAACCTCGCCGGGCTGGTCGAGCGGTACCACGCGTTCGTCGGGGAGATCGCCGGCAGCGAGGCCTCGACGAGGGCGCGCAGCCTGCGCCTGAACGATGACCTGGTGGTGGTGGTGCTGGCGCGCATCCTCGGCTCGCTGGTGCAGCGCACCGGGGCGAAGCCGGGCTACGCGGCGAGCATCCCGCTCGATCCCGAGCTGGTGCGCGATCTCGATGCGCAGCTGGCCGCGCTGTACCAGGAGACGCCGCGCGATTTCGAGGTGCGCATCCTGACGCAGCTGGTGCAGACGCGGCTCCACCTGTTGACGCTGGCCGATGCGCTCGACCTGGACACCCTGCGGTTGCTCGGCATGCTCGGGCCGGAGTCGAGCGCGGCCGGCGCGCTGGCGCACGTGGATCTGCTGGCGGCGCTCTCCAGCCCGGCGGCCAACGACATCGTGAACTTCTCCCTCGAGCTGCTCCCCAGCGTGCTCGAGACGCGCCGACAGCAGGCGAGCGGCACGCACGCGGTCCACGGGTACGCCGGCATCGGGCCCAAGGGCTCGCTCGACTCGATGGTGCTCACCGAGCTCGCCTGGGACGACGACGAGTTCGCCCGGCGCATGGTGGAGAACGAGATCCTCTTCTACACGCGCGAGCAGGCGCCGGACGAGGCGCGGCGGCTGCACTACGTGCTCATCGACGCGTCCGCCTCGATGCGCGGCGACCGCCAGGTGTTCGCCCGCGGCCTCGCCATCGCGCTGGGGAAGAAGCTGCAGCTCGCCGGCGAGGAGGTGTGGATGCGCTTCTTCGACTCGCGCCTGTACGACGTGCAGCGCGCGCGTCCGGGGCAGCTGCCGGCGGCGTACCTGCTCGGGTTCAAGGGGGAGCGCGGGCGCAACCCGGCGCGGGTGTTCGCCCAGCTGGCGACCGAGCTGGCGCTGTTGCGCGCGCGCGAGCAGCGGGACACCGTGGTGCACCTGATCACCCACGCGGCGCTCCACGTGCCGCGGCCGCTGGTGACGGAGGTGACGCGGCAGGCGCACCTGTTCGGCGTGTTCATCCTGCCGAGCGGCGGCACGTTGGACCTCGAGTACCTCGATCTGCTCGAGGGGCACGCGGTGGTGGACCACGCGACCCTGGCGCAGAAGACGGCGCGCAACGCGGCGGCCAGCAAGATCCTCGGCGAGGCGAGCAAGGTGGCCAAGCCGGGGAGCAGCGGGCAGTCGGTGCCGCCCCCGTCGCTGCGATCGCCCAACTCCGTCCGCCCGCCGCCCCGATGACCGCGCTCCTCGATCGTCTCGACGCCATCGCCCGCGCGCGCTGCACCGGGCTCGATCCGGCGCACGACTATCTCCACGTGGCCCGGGTGGCCGCGACGGCTCGCACGCTGGCGACCGCGGAAGGCGCGGTGGCGGAGATCGCCGTCGCCGCCGCGCTGCTCCACGAGCTGTTCAACTATCCAAAAGGACATCCTGATTCGCCGCGCTCCGGCGAGGTGTGCGCCGAGCACGCGGCGGAGGTGCTGGTCGCCGAGGGATGCGACGCCGACTTCGTCTCCGCGGTGGCCCACGCCATCCGCGTGCACCCGTTCTCGCGCGGGTTGCCGCCGGGCACGCTCGAAGCCGCCGTGCTCCAGGACGCGGATCGCCTCGACTCGATCGGCGCCATCGGCATCGCT
>JAMFST010001062.1 GCA_026225435.1 Labilithrix luteola | reverse complement strand
GTCGAGGGCGGCGTTGCGCTGGACGAGGATCTCTCCCGCCACGAACCCCGTCGGCGACACCCGCGCGCCGAAGCCTTCTCCGGGCGGCTCCGAATCCCCCCAGTCATTGCGCGCGCGCTCGACCTCGGCCGTCAGCTCGTGCAGCAGCGCCGCCTCGCGCTCGGGGGGCAGCCCCACCGCGAAGGGGTCCCACTCGGCGTCCGCCTCGGGGATGACGACCGCTCCGACGCTCACCACCAGCTGCGGATCGATGTGCGCGTAGAGCCGCCGCACGTAGGAGGCGAAGCTCGGAAGCGTGTAGAGCGCAAACGAGCGCTTGAGATCCTCTGCCTCCGTGGGGGGTCGCGCGACTTCCAGCACCGCCGAAGAATCTAGCGGATCCGGCGCGACAGCCGCCAGCGAACCCTTTCATCTGCCCCCGGACCGGGCTCGATGGCGAGATCTGCGGCATTGACCGGCGCGCCGGTGCTCTGATCGAGGAAGCTCCACCGGACCGCGCCGCCCGTCTTCCGGTTCACGAAGCGGAGGGGCGGCGCGTCCGCCCCCGAGACCCCCAGGCGATCGCCGATCTGCGCGAGCACCGGCATGAGCGGAGCGAGCTGCCAGCCGCGGGGCGTCAGGTGGTAGTCGAAGCGCTCCGGGTTGACCTGGTAGCGCCGCCGCTCGACGAGGCCGCCGGACTCCAGGTGCTTCAGTCGGTCGCTGAGGGTCGCGTTGGTCACTCCCGACGACTGGCGAAGATCTTCGTAACGGGCGAGGCCACAGACGAGGTCGCGCACGATGAGCAGACCCCAGCGATCGCCGATGGCCGCCATCACGCCGGCGATCGGGCACACCATCCCTTCGAAGCTCTTCGAACGCATGTTCCTTGCCTGACTGTTACTACGATCATAAGAGTGACAAGTCCATGGACTCCAGCCCCCTCTCCAAGATCTTCGTCATCGGTGGCACGGGCGCTCAGGGCTTGCCCGTCATCAGCGCCCTGGTCGCCGACAAAAAATACTCGGTCCGCGCGCTCAGCCGCGACCCGGCTTCACGCCGAGCACGCGCCCTGCTCGCGCTCGGGAACGTGGCGATCCTCGAAGGGACGTTCGCCGATGAAGCCACCCTGCGAGAGGGCTTTCGCGGCTGCGACGGCGCCTACGTCAACCTCGACGGCTTCAACAGCGGCGAGAAGAGCGAGATGTACTGGGCCATCCGCAGCTACGAGATCGCCATCGAGGAAGGGGTCCGCTTCTTCGTCTACGGAAACCTGGACTATGCGCTGAAGAAGGCGGGATACGACTCCAGATTTCGCACCGGCCACTACGACGGCAAGGGGCGCATCGGCGAGTGGATCCTCTTCCAGAACCGCGACAACCGGGAGCGCATGGGCGCGGCGGTGTTCACGACCGGGCCATACATGGAGATGGCCCTCTCGGCGATGACGCCGATGACGCCGACCGTGGAGGACGGAGTCGTGACCTGGCGAGTGCCGCTCGGCGACGGAGCCGTGCCGCACGTCGCCCTCGACGATTGCGGGTACTACGCGCGCTGGCTCTTCGACCATCCGGAGCGCGCGAACGGGATGAACCTCGAGGTCGCCATCGAGCACGTGCGGTACGAAGAGCTCGCCGCGGCCTTCGAGACGGTGACCGGGCACCCGGCGCGCTACCTCGACACGGATCTCGAGGCGTACTGGAACGGGCCGCTACGAGCGTCCGCATCGCGTCCGGCGGGCTACAACGCCGACCCCGCCGACAAGAGCACCATGAGCTTCCGCGACAACTTCACCGGCTTCTGGAACGTCTGGAAGCACGGCGTCGTCGAGCGAGACTACGCCCTCCTCGACGAGATCCACCCGCACCGGATCAGGAGCGTCGAGGAGTGGCTGCGGCGGGAGAACGAGCGGGCGAGCCTCTGGGACCGCCTGCAACCGGAGAACTTGATGCGCTCGGCGCCGCTCTTGAAGCTGGTGGAGGATCGCGGCAAAGGCCGACTCTAGCGCCGACCGCCGAGCGACTGCAGGTACGCGAGCAGATCGTCGCGCTGCCCTTCGCCGAGCTGCGCGGTGTGGCCCATCGTCCCGTCCACGCCGTTCACCAGGGCGGAGAGCGACGCGTACCTGCCGTCGTGGAAGTACGGCGCGGTGCCACCGATGTACAGGAGTGACGGGGTGTCGAATTCGCTCACCGCGTCGATGCCGATGCGGCTCTTCACGTCGTGCCGCTCGGTGTCGGTGAACACCCCCTGCCCGGCCGCGTGGCAGCTCCCGCAGCCCGCCTCGGCGGAGAGGAAGATCTGCCTGCCGCGCTCGGCCGCCTCCGCGTTCCTGGCGGCGAAGCGCGGCGGCGGGATCGCGCGCATGTAGGCGACGAGCGCGTCCTCGTCGCTCCGGCGCAGGCTCTTGCCCCCCAGGCGCTCGAAGGTCGACTGCAGGTAGGCGTGCAGATCCGGCGCGCCGCCGGTCCACCCGTAGGGCGCGGTGCGGTCGAGACGCCCGGCGAGCATCGGCGTCTGCCGCGGGCCATAGGCCGTTGGCCACGTCTGCCCGTCGTCGCGCCCGCCGATGTGGCAGCTGGCGCAGGCGACGCCGCTGGCCGAGACCTCCGGATCGTTCGTCGCGTAGAACAGCTCGCGCCCGCGGGCTCGCTCGCTCGCCGCCGCGTCG
>JAMFST010001061.1 GCA_026225435.1 Labilithrix luteola | reverse complement strand
CGGGCGCGCACGCGCGAGACGGCGCAGCTGACCGCGTCCATCGGCTCGCTGGTGCGCGCGCTGGTGGAGACACTCGCCCGCGAGCGCGCCAGCAGCGCGCACATCGCCCACGAGATGCGTACGCCGTTGACGGCGTTGCGGGCCGAGGTGGACGAGCTGGACCGGCTCGGTCCCGAGGCCGCGTCCGTCGCCGCCCGCCTGCGCGCCGATGTCGATCGACTCGCCCAGGTCATCGACGCGGTGCTGGTGCTGTCGTCGCCGCGTCGGGCGGGGAGGGGCGAGACGATCAACGTCGCCGACCTGGCGCGCTCGCTCGCCCGCACCCACGCTCCGGCGGATATCCAGGTCGACGCACCGGAGGAGGCGCTGGTGGACGCCGACGGGGCGCTGGTCCGCCTCGCGCTGGTGAACCTCCTCGACAACGCCGCCCGGCACGCCGCCCCCGGGGCTCGACGCCTCAAGGTCGAGCGCGAGCCTGGGGCAGTGCGCCTCTCGGTCGTCGACGCCGGGCCCGGGCTCGACCCCGACGTGCGCGCGCGCGCCTTCGACCGCTACTGGCGCGCGGCCGACGAAGGGCATGGCCGCGGCCTCGGGCTGGCGCTGGTTCGTGCGGTCGCCGAGCAGCACGACGGCAAGGCCGACGTCCGCTCGGTCCCCGACGGCCCCGGTCTGGACATCGGTTTCACTCTCCAGCCGCTGCTCGCGTGGCACGAGTCCTGAGTGGCAGCTCGGCTGAACGACTCTCGCACTTAGCGGTCGCGCGTTCAGCGGCCGTTCGGAGACGGTGGCTACGGTCGCCGCATGGTTTCGTGCGCAGGGCCGGCCCGATGAGCGGAGCTCGTGGCGAAGGGGCCATCATCGACCGGGTGGCGCGCACCGTCCGCCTCCGTCACGAGCCGCCGGGGTACGTGTACCGCCTGTCCGGCGACGAGACGACCGACGAGCTCGAGGTCGTCCGCGTCGACCAGCTCACCCAGCACGAGGAGCCGTACGGCGTGCTCCAGCGGATCCGTGGCCGCTGGTGCGCGACGAAGGGAGCGACGCCGACCAAGAGCGACGTCCTCGCCCTGGTGGCGCGCGCGTGGAACCACGCGCCTCTGCTGCGGGGCTGACGGGTCCGGGCTCGGACCCTGGTCGCGACGTCCCGCGGCTACTCGGCCGGTCGCGCGCAGCGTGCGCCCGTCTTGCCGTACTGCACGTCGAGACCGAGCGTGTAGTCGTGCTGATCGAAGAAGGGTTGCTCCGTCTGGCTGAAGTTGTGGTGCCCTTCCCACGACCCGCCCATCCACTGCGACACGGGGAGCCCCTGGCTCCGGAGGATGCCGTTGCTGTGGTAGTTCCCCGAGTCGTCGGTGTAGTCGCACTGCGAGCTCACGTTGCCGCCCCCGAGGCCGCTGTAGTCGCAGAACGCGGAGCCGACGGCGTTCCCCGAGGTGGCGGCGAGCTCCATCATGTCCGCGCCGACGTCCATCCACGGCTCGCCGCTCGCCGAGGTGGCGCTCGTGGCGTCGAGCGCGAAGCGCCCGGGCGCGGAGATGTAGCCCGAGTTGTCGTTGTGGTTGGTCGAATTCGAGTAGTCGGGGAAGTGGTAGAAGAGTTCGGTATTGTTGAAGTAATTCACCGTCGTGGTGAAGTCGCTGACCGGGCTGTTCTTCGGGTACGGGTTGGGGAAGAAGCTCGACCCCCAGGGGTACTGCTCGCCACCCCAGAGCACGCTCTGTTGCGCGAGCGTCGTGAGCGAGCCGCCGTCCCAGGCGCAGAACGCAGCCAGCATCCAGTAGGGCGTGCAATTCATCGGCTTCTCGTCGAGGTGCGCTTGCGAGTAGTAGCGCCCCGGCACGCCGAAGGACGAGAGCACGTCGGACGGCTCCCAGTAGGTGGCCGCGCCGTACGCGCCGTCGGCGTTGAAGCAGCCTTGCTGCGCGCTCGGCTGATCGGTGTTCATGACGCCGACGCCAGCGCCCAGCTGGAGGATCAGGTTGAGCGGCTGCGTCGGGTCGTCGGTGCTCGGGAGGAAGCCGCGCGCCGCCGACGGGATCTGCGTGCTCATCGTCTGCCCGGCGGTGGTGCCGGAGCTGATCTGGCCGTTCACCCACGACTGGACGTCCGGGCCGACGGCGGTGATGAACTGGCGCATGCGCCCGGCGGTGACCTCGTACTTGTCGACCCGCGCCGACGAGCCGGGCAGGGGGAGCGACTTGCAGCAGCTCTCGTGCTGCGCCCCCGCCGCTCCGGTCTCGCCCACGCCGCAGGTGTCGATGCCGGCCGCGTCGCTGCCGTTGGTGGCCTTGCACGACTGCCCGTCGACGCAGATCTTGGTGGTGGTCCCGCAGAAGGCGGACTGGCAGTCGTCGTCGACGCCGCAGATCTTCGCGTCGGCGCAGGCGGGCGCGCCGTCGCTCCCGGCGGTGTCCGCGCCGCCGCAGTCCACGTCGGTCTCGCCGCCGTTCTTGATCCCGTCGGTCGGCGACGGCGCGACGCATCTGTTCGCCGTGCAGAGGGTGCTGGTGCAGTCGCTGGCCACGAGGCAGGCCTGCCCGGCTCCGCAAGGAGGCGCGCCGTCGCTGCCGGGGGTGGCCGCGCCGCCGCAATCGACGTCGGTCTCGTCGCCGTCCTTCTCCCCGTCGGTCGGCGACCCCGAGGCGCACAGACCATGGTCGCACACGCCGATGGTGCAATCGGTGTCCCGGGTGCACGTGGCACCGGCGCCGCAGGCGGGAGCGCCATCGCTCCCGGGCGTGCCGGCACCGCCGCAATCCACGCCGGTCTCGCCGCCGTTCTTGACGTGGTCGGTGTCGGTCGGCGCCTGGCAAACCCCCTTGGTGCAGACGTCGCTGGCGCAGTCGCTGCCGTTCGTGCACGCGACGCCGGCGCTGCTGCCGCCTCCGTCGGAGCGCTGCGACGAGCCGCCGTCGGTGCCAGCCTTGGCGTCGGTGCCCGCGCCACCGTCGGTGGGCGGCGCCTCGTCGTCTCCGTTGCTGCAGCCGCCGACCAGCGCGAGCGCGACGACGACGGCGAGGAGAGGCGGGACGAGCCGGTGGCGAGCCTTGGCGGTTCGGACCATGGCTCATCCTGCCACGGGCAGCGTCGCTTCCCACGCGCGGTAACATGTCCTTACGCTCCGCGCGCCCAGGTGGCTCCTCACCGCGCTATGGTCGCGCCATGACGAGCTTTCCGTCCGCCGCCGCTTTCCTCGCCGCCACGCGGAAAATGCGCCTCCCGGTCCTCTCGGCGCCTCTGTTCATCGTCTCGCAGCCGCCGCTGGTCATCGCCCAGTGCAAGGCGGGGGTCATCGGCTCCTTCCCCGCGCTCAACGCCCGCCCGGCGGAGAAGCTCGACGAGTGGCTCACCCAGATCGAGACCGAGCTGGCCGCCTGGGACGAGGCGCACCCCGGATCACCCGCGGCCCCCTACGCCGTCAACCAGATCGTCCACCGCTCCAACGGCCGCCTCGAGCACGATCTGGCCGCCTGCGTGAAGCACGAGGTGCCCATCGTCATCACCTCGCTGGGCGTGCGCCCCGAGGTCATCGACGCCGTCCATTCGTACGGCGGGATCATCCTCCACGACGTCATCAACGTGGTCCACGCGAAGAAGGCGCTCGAGAAGGGGGTCGACGGGCTCATCGCCGTCGCGGCCGGCGCCGGTGGTCACGCCGGGACGCTCTCGCCGTTCGCGCTCATCTCGGAGATCCGCCGCTTCTTCGACGGCCCGCTCATCCTCTCCGGCGCCATCGCCAACGGCGCTGCGGTGCTGGCGGCGCGCGCGCTGGGCGCCGATCTCGCGTACATCGGCTCGGCGTTCATCGCCACCGAGGAGGCCAACGCGAGCGCCGCCTACAAGGACGCGATCGTCGGCAGCGAGGCGGGCGACATCGTCTACACGAACTTCTTCACCGGCGTTCACGGCAACTACCTGCGCAGCTCGATCGTCAACAGCGGCCTCGATCCGGCGAACCTGCCGGCGAGCGACCCGTCGAAGATGGACTTCGGCACGCGCAACGACGGCGGCGGAGACGGGGCCCAGGTGGTCAAGGCCTGGCGCGACATCTGGGGCGCAGGGCAGGGCGTCGGGTCCATCGACGCCGTCGTCCCCACGCAAGCCCTCGTCGAGCGCCTCACCCGCGAGTACGAAGCGAGCAAGGCCCGCCTCGTCGGCTGATCAGGCCGTCACGGGGGCAGGGGAAAGCGCCGGGCGTAGATGCCCGGCGTGCCGGTGGTGGTCGTGTCCTGCCAGCCGAACGCGACGTACGGACCGGCGCCGCCAGCGGCGATGGTCGGCTCGGCGCGGGTGCGGCCGGTGGCGATGCTGGCGGCGAACTCGTGGTCCTGGCCGTCGACGTTGTTGTACAAAAATCCGCCGCTGCCGCCGAGATAGCGCGCGAAGATCTGGCCGGAAGGGCCGTCGACCCAGGCCACCGCGAACGAGCCGCCGTCGGAGGTGAGAGGAGCGACCGTGGGGGCCGTCTGGTCGCCGGCGGAGGACAGATCGGTCAGCGGCGCCGACGTGTCGCCGTCGACGGCGACGCCGCTCGCGCTGAAGCGCTGGACGAAGACGTCGGAGCCGTTGGCCCCGCCGGTCGCGCTCCAGGTGACGGCGTAACGACCGTCGGGTAGCGCGGACACGCGCGCGTGCGATCCGCCCGTCGAGCCGGCCACGGTGACGGGGCCGCCGGTGAGCGTGCCGGTGGCACCGATGACCTGCACCTGCACGTTGCCGTTGTTCACCCAGGCGGCGACCCAGCCGCTGCCGGTGGAGGCGATGGAGACGGCATCGCTCCCCGCGGCGGCGCCCAGGACCTGCTCGGTGCCGAGCGCCAGGCTGGTCTCGTCGACGGTGCGCACCACCGCGTTGTCGGCGAAGACGTCGAGCCAGGAGACCAGCAGCTGCGCGTTGGGCCCGGCGGCGAGGGCGGGGGCGGACTGCTCACCATTCTCCCCCGCGCCGGACGCGCCGTTGATGCCGACGGGCGCGCCGACCGGCTGCGCGGCGACGAGCGACGTGTCCATCGTCCGCAGGTGGATGTCGGGGCTGCCGTCGCTGGTGTTCGCGTCGTCGGCGAAGACCACGTAGTAGGTGCCGCTCACCAGCGTCGCGGCGGGCTGCGACTGGCTGTTGGCCGTCTCCGCCGGCGGGAAGGTGCCGCTCGGATCGTTCGGCAACCAGACGAAGGCGCTGTCCGCCGCGCTCCCCTCGTCGTCCGCCGGCGCCATGGTGGGCGAGAGGATGCGCAGCCCGACCTGCTTGTGACCGGTGGGGTAGTCCGTGAAGAGCGCCAGCAGG
>JAMFST010001060.1 GCA_026225435.1 Labilithrix luteola | reverse complement strand
TGCAGATCCGGTACCAGCCGATCGATCCGTCGACGGCGGAACGACGATCGTGCGAAATCCCGACGTTACGCACCGAGACGCAGATGAAATCACCGTGATATCCGTCCGAGCCGGATCGGCTGTGCCCCGGGTGGAGCGCCGAGGATCCGCTCCGCGGATCCACTTTTCACGCAACCGATGGATCGACCGGCCGAACGGGTCATCGCCGCGAGAGTCGCGGCCTCTTCCCGAAAGGTCTCCCGTCATGGTCTCCCCCCGCTCGCTCGTCACCTCGTCATTCGCTCTCCTCGTCACCTTCGCCTCCACCAGCGCGCTCACCGGCTGCGGCAGCTCGTCGACGAGCGGCACCGGTGGCAACGACGACACGTCAGCCGACGACTCGACGGCGACGGGTGGCTCGCTCGACACCAGCATGTGCTCCATCGCCTGCGAGCGCAGCAAGGCCTGCGGCCAGAGCATCGACGAGTCGACCTGCGTGCTCGACTGCCAGAACAACGAGTCGTCCACCGTCTCGCGGATGCGGCTGGACCTCGGCGCACCGCTCGACAGCTGCTTGAAGGCGGCCACCTGCGCCGACGTCCTCGATGGGAAGTTCGTCGGTGACTGTCTCGCGACGGCCCTCGCCAGCGTGGGTCCGACGGCAGCGGGCAAGGCATTCTGTACGACCTACGGATCGGCGCTCGACAGCTGCGGCACGACCGTCGATCAAGCCAGCTGCCTCTCCTTCGCTCTGCCCTACAGCGACAGCTACCTGCAGCAGGCGACCGCGTGCGCTTCCAAGAGCTGCACCGAGATCGACAGCTGCGTGGACGCGGTGCTCGCCCTCTCGAGCAACTGACCCCTCACTTCCGGGCGACCGGCTCGCGCGACTCGAGCAGGTGCTCGCTCACGTGAAAGTGCGCCAGCAGCGGCCAGAAGGTCAGGCCATCGTCCTCGGTGGCGGACGGGCCGAAGTTGTGGAGCACCATCGGACGCCCCTCGGCGGTCTTGCGGTCGCTGATGATGCCGATGTGATTGGCCGCGGCGCGCTTGCTGCGGCAGGCCGGGCACGGGGTGAAGGTGAAGACGACGATGTCGCCGGGATGAAACTCGCTCCACGTCTCCGGAGCCACGGTGGTCGTCGCCTCTTCGGCGTGGCGACGGAACCAGGTGAGCAGCGGGCCGACGCGCCGGTGATCGATGTTGGCGTCGGGCACGCGCCCCTGACCGAGCGGGTAGGCGTCGCGATGGGCGATCTCGTCCTCGTGCAGGCGCGACTGCAGGTCGAGGCCCCCGGCGCGCAGAGCCCGGACGACCACGTCGGTGCAGACGCCGCGCGTCGAGTCGACGTCCCCGTTCGGGTAGGCGAGCGACACGTAGCTCGAGTCGTAGCTGACCTGATGGGCCACCTCCTCGCGCGCGCGGGCGATCACCTTCGCGGTGAAATCCGCGTCATCGGCCGACGCCGTGCCCCCCGAGGTGAGGAGCGCGGCAGATGCGGCGACGGCGGCGAGGACGAGGCGACGGGCACGCGCGGGGAGGCCTGACGGCATTCCCCTCGGACGCGCAGGGAAGAAAGACGATCTGCGCGCCCGAGATTTGTCAGCGACGACGGCGCAGGCGAATCACGTCGGCTGTCGGCGCCGGTTCCGGATCGAGCGGCGGCAAGGCCATCACCATGCGCTCGACGCGGGGCAGGCTCTCGATGATGGCCCGCTCGGCGCGCAGCTCGTCGTATGCCCCCTCGAAGACCACCACCAGCAGGTAGATCCCGGCAAACGAGCGCGCCACGAACCACGGCC
>JAMFST010001059.1 GCA_026225435.1 Labilithrix luteola | reverse complement strand
GGTGCGCGCCATCGCGCTCGGGCAGGCCACCGAGGTGCTCGTCGTCGGCTCGGCGAACGAGCGGGGCTACGCCTTCGTGCTGGTCGCGCCATGAACGCGTGCGCGGGGCGCCTCGTGACGAGGAGCGCCGTGGCCGTCGTGCTCACGCTGGTGCCGCTGCTGTCGACCGGATGCGCCGCGCACGGTGTGGCGCGGGACGCGGTCGTCCCCAGCGGCGCATCCGCTCTCCAGGCTCGCCAGTCCGAGTGGACCCGGGCGCGGCAGCTCCTGTCGCTCCTGCGTCTCTCGCAGCCGGTCCATCCGTACGTCGCCGAGCTGACCGTCGCGCTGCGCGAGCGGATCAGCGGTCGCGGCTTCGGAGCGCGCGGGGCGCTGGCGGTCGATCCGCACCGGGCGCTGCGCCTGGTCCTCCTCGGGCCGGGCGGGGCGACCGCGCTCGATCTCTGGGTGACGCCGACGCGCTATCGCCTGGTGGTGCCGAGCCTCGACATGGTGAAGCGCGGCGGGACATCGTCGGCGGGGAGCGCCGGGTTGCCGGTGGCCTTCTTTCGCTGGTGGTTCCTCGCGCCGCTCGACGGCAAGCTGCTCGACGCGCACGTCGCCTCCGAGGGCGCGGAGCTGTTCGTCCGCAACGAGGACGGCGCCACTGTCTGGCTGCACGACGGCGTGCGGCGGGCCGCGGGATCGGCTCCGCTCTCCAGGCCCAGCAAGCCGGGGCTGCTCGCCATCCGCCGCGCCCCGGGTGACGCCGACCGGTCGCTCGAGTGGAGCGGCTCGACCTTGTTCCCCCACCCGGGGGACGTGGCGCACTACCGCGAGGAGCACCCGACCTTCGGCATCGACGTGCGCGTGCGCATCGACGCGCTCGGGCAGGGGGCGCCGGATCCGGCCGCCTTCGACGACCCCGACGTGATCCAGCCCGAGGTGCACCTGTGAGCGCGGCGATCGCCGCCTTCGGTGCGGTCTCGCCGCTCGGTCGCGGGGAGAGCGCGCTCGGCGTCGCAGCGGTAGGCGAGCCGGCCACCGTCGCCAGCTTCGCCTCGCCGGAGCTGGCCGCCGCGGGGCTGGCGCGCCCCTTCGCCGCCGAGATCGACGGCTCTTCGACCGGGGTGGACCGCGCCGCGGCGATCCTGGCGAGCGCGCTCGCCGACGTCGCCAGCGAGCTCGATGCGCGTCGCCCCGGCTGGCGCGCGCTGCGCATCGGGCTCGCCGTCGGCACCTCCTCGGGGGCGATGCGACGGGTCGAGGGGATCGCCGGGTCGCTGCGTGCCGGTGCGTCCATCGCCGACGAGACCGCGGTGGCCGTGCTCTACGCCTCGCCGCTTCACGAAGCGCTTCGCGAAGCGCTCCCCGGGCTCCCCTTCGCCGCCTTCTCGCTCGTTCTCGGGGCGTGCGCCTCGTCGACGGTGGCCGTCGGTCTCGGCATGCGCTGGCTCGAGGCGGGGACCTGCGATCTGGTCCTCGCCGGCGGCTTCGACGGGCAGAGCGTGCTGGTGAGCGCCGGCTTCGAGGCGCTCCACGCGACCACCGGTGCGGCGCCGCCCCGTCCCTTTCATCCGGACCGCGACGGCCTGGCGCTCGGCGAAGGGGCGGCCATCCTCGCGCTGGTCCCGGCGGCGGTCGGGGAGCGGGCGGTCATCGGCTTCGGCGCGACCTGCGACGCCTTCCACGTGACCGCGCCGGACCGGCGAGGGGAAGGGCTGGCGCGCGCCGCGGAAGAAGCACTCCGCGACGGTGCCGTGAGCGGTCGGGACGTCGATCTGGTCAGCGCCCACGGCACCGCCACCAGCTTCAACGACGCCGCCGAGGCGCTCGCCGTCGCCCGCGTGTGCACCGGCGACGCGCCCGATGTCCATGCGTACAAATCGCAGATCGGCCACACGCTCGGGGCCGCCGGCGCGCTCGAGCTGCTCGCTGCACACAGCGCCCTCGATCACCAGCTGGTGCCCGCCTCCGGCAGCGCCGCCGCCTCCTCGGTGCTGCGGGTGGCCGAGCGCTCCTTCGGGCGTCCGCTGCGCACCTCGCTCAAGCTCTCGGCGGCCTTCGGGGGCGCGAACGCCGCGCTGGTCCTCGGCGAGGCTCCCGCGCGCGCGGCTCGCCCTTCGCGACCGGTGTACGTTGGCCAGGCCCGCTTCGTTCCGCTCGACGCGCCGCTCCCGGAGCTGAACGAGATCAAGCTCGGTCGCTTCGACGCGCTCACCCGCGGCACGGTGGCCGCGGTGCAAGCGCTCGCCGCGGCCGGTAGCTCGGTCGGCGGAGACGACGCCGGCCTGATCGTCGGTCACACGCTGGCCAGCTTCGAGACCAACGTGTCCTACGCCGAGCGGATCCTCGAGCGCGGGGTGCGCGCTGCCGAGCCGCGCCGGTTCCCTTACACCTCGCCCAACGCCTGCGCCGGTGAGGCGGCCATCGCCTTCGGGATCCGCGGTCCGGTGTTCGCCGTCGGCGGCGGCTGGAACGGCGGTCTCGAGGCGCTCGTCATCGCCTGCACGCTGGTGGCGTATGGCGACGCCGAGACGGTCACGGTGGTCGCCGTGGACGCGCCTGGTGAGGCGTGGAGCCGGCTCGGTGCGCCTGTCAGTCTGTCACCCGGCGCGGTGGTCGTGCAGGTGACGGCGCGTGGCGATGGGGGGGGCGATGCGTCGCGTCGCGTGAGCCTCGCGGACACCTGCTTCGACGTCGGACAAAATGGCAAAATGACCAGGCCGGGACATCACGCCCTCCTGCCTTTGCTCGATCCGACGGCGGCATCCGCGTCGCTGCTCCTCGAAAGTCGCTGCCGGTCCGGAGCGATTGCCCGGGTGCGCCTCGATCCGGTGTAATGTGCCGCGCGCTGCCGTCGGTTACCCCCGGGAATTCCCCCGGTCGCTAGCCGGTTGCCCCATCCGCATGATGTTCCGGTCGCTCGGTCACGCGTTCATCGTCTCTCGCTTCCTTCGCCTCGCGTCGATCACGGGCGTCGTCGCGCTGAGCGCGGTGTCCAGCGGTTGCACGCCGGCGTTCATCCCCAACACGGACGTCGAGGACAACAACGAGAACCGCAAGGTCGTCGCCTTCTGCGAACAGTACCGGCACGCGGTGGAGGAGAAGAACATCGGCCTCCTCATGAAGCTGGCGCACCCGCGCTATCACGAGGATGGCGGCAACGCGAACGGCGACGACGACCTCGATTACGAGGGGCTGCGCGACTACCTCGCGAACACCTTCGTCAAGACGGACAACATCCGTTACGAGATCCGCTACCGCAAGGTGATCTACACCGAGGCGCAGCACATCCACGTCGATTACACCTACGCGGCCAGCTACAAGATCCCCGGCGTCACCCACGACGAGTGGAAGCACGCCGTCGCCGACAACCGGCTCGACCTGGTGCCGGACGGCGAGACGTACAAGATCATGGCCGGCATGTAGGCGACGGAGCGAGGTAGCGGTCTAACGAGATAGACTGGGGCGACTGGTTTCGATGTCGCGCCCCTTCGTCCTCGCCCACGTCTCCGATCTGCACGTCTCCAACTTCGGGGACACGTTCCACGACCTGCGTCACGTCGTGAAGCGCAGCGCGCGCGTCGCCGACACGGCCGACGGCCGCTGGGAGACGGTGTGGAGCGAGAACGGCTGGCGCGTCCTGCACGCGCGCGGCGGCCGAGCGAGCAAGATCACGCTCATCGATCCCGATGGGTACGCCCATCCCATCCCGGCGAAGAAGAAGGGCGAGGGGAGCGATGCACCGGTGCCCGTCGCGACGACCTCGCTCGTCCCCGAGGCGGCCGCGAGCGCGACGGATCTGGCCCTGGTGGTGGGGAGCGGCGGCAAGGGCGCAGCGGTCAAGGAGGCAATCGTCGACGCCGTCGACCGCGCGGTCGCCCGGGCTCGGCTTCTTGAGGCGGGCAGGGCGGTCACCCTGGCGAAGACCGGGCGGGCGACCGCCGCGCTGGGGGCCAAGCTCGCCGCGGCGCCGTGGAACGCCAACCTGCGCCTCCTGCGCGCGGCGTGCTCGCTCGATCCGGCGCTGGTCGATGCGGTGCTGGTGACCGGCGATCTCACCGACGACGGCGCCGGGTACGAGCTGGTGGAGGCGGCCTTCGCTCCCTGGGCCGAGCGCGGGCGGCTCTTCGCCGTGCCGGGCAACCACGATCTGTACCTCTTCCCCCTCGCGGGGAGCTCGCGACCCAAGCCGAATGCGCTGCAGAAGCGCGCCAGCTGGGGCGCCTTCGCCGCGCGTCTCGGCCTGCTCCGCGAAGGCTCGCCGGGCCCCTGGGTGCGCGAGCTGCCGGACGCCGGCGCGATCGTGGTCGGGCTCGACTCCTGCGCGCGGCCGCAGCGGCGGTTCTTCCGCCACAACGGCGCCATCGGCGAGGGGCAGCTCGGCTTCCTCCGCGAGCTGTCGACCCACGACGCCTGGAAGCGCGCGCGCCACCGGCTGGTCGCCTTGCACCACCACGTCGTCCCGCTCCCCCACGGCATCGGTCGGCGCGCCGCCAGCGAGGTCGGCATGCGGCTCGACGACGCCAAGACGGTGGCCGCCGTGCTCGAGGAGATCGGCGCGACCCTGGTGCTCCACGGGCACCGTCACGTGAGCGAGCAGCGCCAGCCGGCCGGCGCCAGCTTTCGCATCCTCGCGTCCCCCTCGTTCACCCTCGGCTGCCGCAGCGGCGACGGCCCGTCCTACTGGCGGATCGAGCTGGGCGAGCGCGCGCACGTCGAGCGGGCGCGCATGCCGCTCGACGCGGCCGAGCAGGAGAACGATCCCGGTACCGAGCCGACGACCGAAGAGCCGGCCTGAGCGCGGCCTGACGGTCGCTCAGTCGGCGGCGTCGGCGTCGGCAGCGTCGCTGGCGTCGTCGTCCGCGTCGGCATCGACGCCCGCGTCGGCGGCGGCCGGCGGGATGAGCCAGCTGCAGGCCGGATCGGTCTCCGGCGCGCTGACCACGGAGCAGGCCCCGTTGTTCACCGCGGCGACGCAGGCGTTGATCTCGGTCTGGCTCGGCGCGGTCGTCAGGTCGACGCCGTGCAGGCAGGCCGTGTCGTAGTAGCGGATGCAGCTGGAGACGTCGGTGCCGGTGCGGTGCAGCGGGTCGCTGATGTCGATGTCGCAGTCGGGGGCGCGCTGGCAGCGGGCGTCCTCGATCGACTTGCAGGCGTCGACACCGACCGCGCTGTTGCCGCAGGCGATGACCACCCCGGTGAGGATCATGGCGCCCCAGGCGGCGATCAGCGGCAGCCGACGAAGTGAGGAAGACACGCGCGGCCAGGGCATGGTGGCGACGCCTATCACGCGAAAGATCGCCGCTCCAAATTCCTGGCGATCCGGTCCTGCGTGCTACCGGTCGGACGCTCATGGTGGCAGCGCTCGTCCTCTCCGCCGGACTCGGCACCCGCTTGCGTCCGCTGACGCTCGAGCTCCCCAAGGCGCTCGTGCCCATCGGCGATCGTCCCGCGCTGGCGCACATCGTCGACCGGCTGGCCGGGTTCGGCTTCTCCCCGCGGGTGGTGAACGCGCATCATCACGCCGACGCGCTCGAGGCCTTCGCGCGCGCGGGCGAGTCGGCATCCTTCGTCGTCTCGCGCGAGGAGGAGCTCCTCGGGACCGCCGGTGGGCTGGCCTTCGCCCGTTCGCGGCTGCGGGATGGGGACGCCGCCGGAGACGTGGTCGTGTGGAACGGCGATCTCTTTGCCGAGCTCCCGGCGGACCTCTTCGCCGCGCTTCCGACAGGTGTGGGTGCGGCCCTGGTCGTCCAGCCGGGGGGAGCGCCTGGCGCTGGCAACGTCGGGCTGGCCGACGACGGGCGCGTCGTCCGCCTGCGGTCGACGTCGATCCCGGGCGGTCCGGCGGAGACCGCCTCGGCGAGCTTCCTCGGCGCGCACCGCATCGGCGCGGCGCTGGTCGACCGCGCGCCGGGGCAGGGGTGCCTCATCGCCGATCTGTACATCCCGGCGCTGCTGCGCGGCGAGCGGCTCATCGCCCGTCCGACCACCACCCGCTGGATCGACGTGGGCTCGCCGTCGGCCTACCGCGCCGCGAACCTCGCCTGGCTAGGAGAGAGCGACGGCTTCATCGGCGCCGGCGCGGAGATCGACCCGGCGGTCACCCTCCGCGGCTCGGTCATCGGCCGCCGAGCTCGGATCGTCGGCGAAGGCCTGCTCGAGCGGGTCGTCGTCTGGCCAGGAGCGGTCGCCCGCGCCCCGCTGGCCAACGCCGTCGTCACGCCCAAGCAGGTCGTGACGATATAATTCGGAACCGCGCGGAAGCGAACCGCGAGAGGTCGGCGAGAAATTGTCGGAAAGGCTGCAAGCCTAGGGAGCGGGGAAGGAGCCGTACTTATGTACGGCGACGCCCCCCGACCGACGGATTGCGGCCTTTCCGGCAATTTATCGCCGGCCTCTCACTGGCCGAGGTAGGACTCGATGTCCGTCGTGCCGCCGACGATGGCCACGCCCTGCGTCGGGAGGACCACCGCGCGCGCCGACTGCCGCGGTTCGCGCAGCGTGATCTCGGTGGCGGTCGTCGCGTCGAGGAGCACCGCGTGGGTCGAGCTCTGCGCGTCGTCTCCGACGAGGAGCACGCCCGGCGCTCCCGCGGTCGTCTTGACCAGAAAAGCGCTCGTCGGATCGAGCGTCTCGGGCAGCGCCGGCCAGCTGCTCACGCAGCTCGCGGTGCAGGTCAGGTTGATCACGCGCGAGGGCGCCGCCGTGAGCCCGCCGTCGCCCGGAAGCACGCCGCCAGCGAGGAGCACGGTCTCCCCGTCGAGCGCGACCGCCCCCGCGCCGCTGGTGGCATCGGTCGCCACGGTGGCGATCGCCGTCGCCGTCGCCGCCCCCTCGCCGAGGATCTCCGCGCCGCTCGACGCCGTGTCTGCGCTGCCGCCGGCGATGACCAGACCGCGCCCCGTGACGTAGGCCGCCGAGGCGCCCAGCCGCGGCGTCACCAGCTGCGAGAACGAGGTCGTCCCGTCGGCGGCGATCACCAGGACCGCGGTGGTGGCAGCGCCGGTCTGCCG
This sequence comes from Labilithrix luteola, assembly GCA_026225435.1. Taxonomy (GTDB): domain Bacteria; phylum Myxococcota_A; class Polyangia; order Polyangiales; family Polyangiaceae; genus JAMFST01. Next base: position 4,307 of record JAMFST010001059.1, on the reverse strand, counting down.
GGTGGCTCCGACGACGTAGGAGACGCCGGTCGGCGCGTAGACGGTCTCGCCCCCGGCGACGTCGGCGAACGTGGCACCGGTCGGCGCGTCGATGTCGCTGGTCGTGAGGTCGAGCAGGTCGACGTACGTCGCGCCGTTCGGGTCGATGGCGACGAGCAGCGTGCCGCTGGTCACCAGCGAGGTCGCGGCGCGCGCGATGTTCACCGAGGTGGTCGGCGCGAAGGCGAGCAGATCGTACAGATCGACCGTCGCCCCGGCGTCCGTCGGATCGACCGCGGCGATGTACCGCCCGTCGGAGATGGCCAGCTGCGGCGCGACGTGGACCTGCGAGATCGGGTTGGGGAGGAGCGAGGTCTGCCCGATGCGCTGCACGTAGACGTCGAGCGTCTCGCCGGCGATGCCGCCGATGGACAGATCGAGCGAGGCGCCGCGCACCTGCACGGTGCCGGTGGAGTCGGTGGCGGCCACCTGCAAGGTGCCCGAGGCGCTGCTGGGGATGTCGCTGAGCGCGACGCTCGACGTGGGCAGCGCCGCCGTCCCGAGCTGCGTCACGGTGCCCGAATCGTCGTCGGCGAGCAGCGACACGGCGACCGAGGTGCAGGCCGGCGCCGCGGTGAAGACGTCGTCCTCGCCGGCGACCAGGGCGATGGTCCCGGTGTCGGAGGTCGAGCAGGCGAAGGCCCCCACCGCGATCGATCCGACGAGGCACGACGCGACGACGAGGCGAGGGTTCAGGCGCACCGGCCCCGTCTAGCAGGACTCGCCGGCTCACGGCGACCAGGTGAGGCGCCCGGTGGAAGCACTTGCCGACCTTTGCATACATTCGCGCCAACAACTTGGCCGGCCCCCGGCGCTCCCGGTAGCGAAGGAGGACGCACATGACGTCCGCTGGCACATCAGGGTCCGAGCCGGGACCCGGTCTCCTTCCCCGTGTCCGCACGACGCTCGCCAGCGCGTTCGCTCGTGGCGTGAGCGCGACCGGGAAGACGGCTTTGACCCATGACGAGATCCTCGCCGCCGCCTGGTCGGTCGAGCGTCCGAAGCGCGCCGAGCACGGCGACCTGGCGACCAACCTCGCCCTCGTCCTCGCCAAGCGCGTGAGCATGCCGCCGCGCGCCGTTGCCGAGGCGGTCGTCGAGGCGCTCGCCGAGGACGCGCTCGTGGCCAGCGCGGAGATCGCCGGCCCCGGCTTCCTCAACCTCCGCCTGCACCCGGTCGCCTTCCACGACGAGCTCCGCGCCATCGCCGGCGCCGGTCTCTCGTACGGTCGTGCTCCCGCCGCCACGGGCGAGCGTGTGCACCTCGAGTTCGTCAGCGCCAATCCGACCGGCCCGATCAACGTCGCCAGCGGCCGCAACGCCATCTTCGGCGACACCGTCGGTCGCCTCCTCGAGGCGGCCGGTCACCGGGTCACGCGCGAGTATTACATCAACGACTTCGGCAACCAGATCCGCCTCTTCGCCGGCAGCGTCCGCGCCACCAGCAAGGGGCAGGACGTCGGCGAGGACGGCTACCGCGGCGCCTACGTCGGCGAGCTGGCGCGCTGGATCCAGTCCAACGAGCCCGAGCTGCTGGCCGACGGCTCCGACGAGTCCGAGCTCGCGCGCGTCTGCATCACCCTGATGCTCGGCGGCATCCCCGGCTCCAAGGATCTCCCCGGCATCCGCCGCTCGCTCGCCGACATCGGCGTGTACTTCGACTCCTGGTTCAGCGAGGAGAGCCTGCATCGCTGGGGCAAGGTGCGCGCTGTCTTGCTCAAGCTTGCGGCGTCCGGCCACCTGGTCGACAAGGACGGCGCCACCTTCTTCGTCGCCGGCGAAGGCAGCGAGGACAAGGAGCGCGTCGTCAAGAAGTCCGACGGCTCGTACACCTACTTCGCCAGCGACATCGCCTACCACGAGGACAAGCTGTCCCGCGGCTACGACCGGCTGATCAACGTCCTCGGCGCCGACCACCACGGCTACGTCGCGCGGGTCACCAACGCGCTCGAGGCGCTCGGCCTCCCCTCGGGCCGCTTCGAGGCGCTGCTCTACCAGCTGGTGTACATTTACAAGGACGGCGAGCTCGTCAAATCGAGCAAGCGCGCCGGCAACTTCGTCACCGTGGAGGAGATCTGCGAGGAGATCGACGCCGCTGCCGGCCGCTCCGGCGCCGGTCGCGACGCCCTGCGTTTCTTCTTCCTCTCGCGCAGCGCGACCACCAACGTCGAGTTCGACATCGAGCTGGCCAAGAAGAGCTCCCTCGACAACCCGGTCTTCTACGTCCAGTACGGACACGCGCGCCTGTGCTCGATCCTCCGCAAGGCGGACGAGATCGGTCTCGGCGATCTGGCCCGCACCGCGGATCTCTCCGCGCTCGTGCACCCCGACGAGCTCGCGCTGGTGATGCGCCTCGCCGAGTTTCCCGCGCTGGTCGCCGACGCCGCCGCCTCGCGCGAGCCGCACAAGGTGACCTTCTACGTGCAGACGCTGGCGCGCGAGTTCCAGTCGTACTTCACCCGGCTCAAGGTCGACCCGATCTTGCCGCCTGCGAGCGTGCGCGCCGAGGAGGGCTGGCAGGGACGCTGGGACCTCGGCAAGACCGCCGCGCGTCTCGCCTGGATTGACGGCGTGCGCACCGTTTACCGCACGGCACTCACGATGCTCGGCGTCTCTGCGCCCGAGCGAATGGACCTCCCTCGGACGGCTGGCGCGGCCAGTGATCCCGAGGGTTCGCACGACGAGGAAGAAGCATGAACGAGCGCGTGGCAGTCCGGAACCTCGAGCAGATCCAGGAAGACGACGATCCGACGCGGATGCCGCGGGGAGCGACCCTGGCCTTCGTCGGCCTGGGCGCGACCTGCCTGGTGTTCGCCGCGATGGCCCTCGGGGGTCGCACCACCACGGCGCCGACCGCCAAGGTCGATCCGCTGGGCGCGCTGGTGTCGCAGCAGGGGACCCGCCCGGCGGCGTCCTCGGCCGCGTCACAGCTCTCCTCGCGCGAGGTGACCTTCCCCGGTCTGCTCAGCGACAACGCCGCCCCAACCACGGCACTCGCCGCGGTCGTCGGCGCCAACGGCAAGGGCGCATCGGCCGTCGCCGCGGTCGGCGCCACGCCGCCTCCGCTCGATCGCATCCCGGTGATGCCGCTCCCGTCGCGCGGTGCCGCCAACAACGTGGAGATCTCGCCGATGGGGATGGGTACCGCCCTGGCCGCCGGTGCGCCGGGCTCGCCGGCAGCGCCCTCCACCGCAGCGGCGCCGATGGTCCAGCAGATGGCCGTCGCTCCCGCCGCTCCGCCGAGCTCGCCGCTCCCCGCGCAGAACGTCCTCGAGGCGACGCCGATCGTCACCCGCCCGCGCGACAACGTCACGCGCCAGGCGACCGCCGCCGCCCAGCTCGCCCAGTCGGGCACGCCCGAGGCCGGCCCCGGCCACGACGGCGGCTACCAGTTGCAAGTGAGCTCCTTCCACACGCAGGACGAGGCCAACGGCTTCGCCGAGCAGCTCCGCGCGCGCAACCACAAGGCCTACGTCGTCGAAGCCCAAGTCCCCGGCCGCGGCACCTGGTTCCGCGTGCGCATCGGCCCCTTCAAAGATCAGCACTCCGCCGCCGCCTACCGCGCCAGCTTCGAGACCCGCGAGCACGTGGTCCCCTTCATCGTCCCCCCGACGGCAAAATGATCCCCTGACCGCGGCGCGCTACCCTCGCCACATGAGGGGCAAGCGCCGCGAGCATCGAAACGCCGCGCTCGAAACCGCTGCCGACCCGTCGCCCGACGTCACTGCCGCCACGCGCCCGCTGAACAAGCGCGCGCGCATCCTCGCCATCGTCGCCACCGACCGAACATTTGTCCGGACGCCGCTCCCCTCCGGCGACGCTCACGTCGGCAAGTGCCTCCACTGCAACGCCCGCCTGACCATCTCGCTCACGGGCGAGCCTCTGAGCCACGCGACCATCGAGCACATCCTGCCGAAGAACCACGGCGGCACCGACGAGCTCCCCAACCTCGGCCTCGCCTGCGCGCGCTGCAACGCCCAGAAAGGCGTCCGCCTCGACGCGCGCAGAGCCGGAGATCCCGACCTGCTACGCGTCGTCGAAGCCCTTCTCGCGAGGCGCCGCGATCGCTGGCGAGACCCGCAAAGCTGACCACCCCCGCCCGAAGCGGACCGGACAGACAGCGCTCTCAGGTTCCGCGAGCGCCCTCACAGCCTGGCGATATCGTCCGCCGCCTTCTCCAGGATCTCGACAATCTTCCGATCGAGCTCCACCGACCGCCGAGCCCGGCTCATCACCGCCCCCCAGACGCGCCGGAACGTCGGCCGCAAG
>JAMFST010001058.1 GCA_026225435.1 Labilithrix luteola | reverse complement strand
TTCTGGCTCACCGTCGCGCTCGCGCTGGTCACCTTGGTGCTCGGCTACTTCTTCCGCGGATCGCTCGCCACCGAGGAGCGCGCCCGCTTCGCTCGCCGTCTCGCCGCCGCGTGGGTCGCGCAGAGCAGCGTGCTCGCGCTCGGCACGGCGCTCCGCCTCGCGGTCCACGTGCACACCAGCGGCTTCTCCGATCTGCGCTTCGTGGGCGCGCTCGGCACCACCCTCGTGGCGGTCGGTCTCGCCCTCGTGGGCTGGAAGATCCGCAAGAACCTCCGCTTCCGCTGGCTGCTCGAGCGCCAGCTGGCGGCCTTCGCCTCCGCGCTGGCGCTGTACGCGCTCGTCCCGACGCATCGCATCGGCGCGACGTACAACGTGCCGCGCATCCTCGCCGGCGACGACGGCCCGCTGGTTCACCTGCGCGCCGAGGCGAGCGAGGTCGAGTCGGCACCGCTGTTGCTGCCGCTCCTCCATCACCCCGATCCGCGGATCCGCGCCGGCGTCGCCACCCTGCTGCGGCGCGAAGAGCAGCGGCTGGCCGAGGCGGCGGAGATCCCCGCCCACCAGTCGTACGCGAAGGCCGAAGCCACGCGGCAGCTCGCCGCAGCGCGTCCAGCGATCGACCAGGCGCTCCAGGGGGTGTGCGCACGAGTGGCCGAGTCGACCCTCGCTCAGCTCGTCGAGCTCACCGTCGACGGCCAGGTCCCACCGTCCCTGACTCAGCTGCCTGCGGCTGAGGCAGAACCGTGCCACGACGTCCGCGAGTCGTATTGAGCAGCAAATTCAGATCCGCGGCGCGCTGTCGCTCCCCCTTCTGCGCACACGCCCTCCGCCGATTGCACCTCGCAAGGGGCTTGGCACGGGCGTCGCTAGGCGACCTTCCCTGCGAGTGATAGCGTCGACTCTCCAATCGGGGTTTAGCCTCGAGGAGTCGAACGCATGGAGATCAAGCAGCAACTCAGGCTCAGTCAGCAGCTGGTCATGACGCCGCAGCTCCAGCAGGCCATCCGCCTGTTGCAGCTTTCGCGCCTGGAGTTGATCGACGAGATTCGCAAGGAGCTCGACGCGAACCCGGTCCTCGCCGATGACGACATCGATCCGCGGATGCGCGCCAAGGGCACCGAGGCGCCGACGGAGATGCCGATCATCGGTGTCACCGGCGAGGAGCGCATCGAGCGGCTCGAAGATCGCCAGCGCGCCGCCGATAGCCCGACCTCGCAAGGGGACGAGAAGAAGGCGCAGGAGATCGACTGGGAGCAGTTCCTCGAGAACCGCACCCAGCAGCAAGCGCTGCCGGCGAACCGCGGCGGTTTCGAGGAGATGCCTCCCATCGAGGCGAGCCTCACCAAGCAGCAAAGCCTGGTCGACCACCTGAAGTGGCAGCTGCAGCTGTCCGACTTCAACGAGGACGAGCGGCGCTTCGCCGAGCTGGTGCTGGGCAACCTCGACGACAACGGCTTCCTCGACCTCAAGGGGATCGAGCGCGACAACGGGGAGAAGATCCCCGACCTCAGCATCGAGGACCTCGCCGAGGCCGCCGGTCTCGATCCCGAGGACGCACCCGAGGTGCTGCGCATCATGCAGGAGTGGGACCCGGTCGGCGTCTGCTCGCGTGATCTGCGCGAGTGCCTCCGCGTCCAGGCCGACGTCTTCAACTGCGACGAGCTCGAGCTCGCCATCATCGACAAGCACCTGCACAACCTGGAGAAGCACAACTACCAGGCCATCGCCCGGGACCTCAAAGTCCCGGTCGAGGAGGTGTACGAGGCGGTCAAGGAGATCCAGAAGCTCGAGAGCCGCCCGGCGCGAAACTTCAGCGAGACCGACGAGAAGTCGATCGCCATCACGCCCGACGTCTACGTGGTCAAGGACGGCGACAAGTTCACCGTCACCGACAACGACCGCGGCGTGCAGCGCCTGTACATCAACGAGCAGCTGACGAAGAACCTGCTCAAGGATCCCAACGCCAAGGACTTCATCGGCGAGAAGCTGCGCAACGCGCAGTGGTTGATCCGCGCCATCGAGCAGCGGAGGAAGACCATCATCCGCGTCACCGAGTGCATCGTCGACAAGCAGCGCGACTTCTTCGAGAAGGGGGACGCGTTCTTGAAGCCGATGATCCTCCGTGACGTCGCCGAGACCGTCGGCATGCACGAGTCGACCATCAGCCGCGTCACCACCAACAAGTACGTGCACACGCCGCAGGGGCTCTTCGAGCTGAAGTACTTCTTCAACTCGAGCATCCGCCGCACCGGAGAAGAGGACATCGCCTCCGAGAGCGTGAAGCAGTCGATCAAGAAGATCATCGAGGGGGAGGACAAGTCCAATCCGCTCAGTGATCAGGCCATCGTGGAGATCCTGGCGAAGAACGACGGCATCCAGATCGCCCGCCGCACCGTCGCCAAGTACCGCGAGATGCTCGGCATCCTCGCTTCCTCGAAGCGCAAGAAGCTGTTCTGAGGGTGGACGAGCCGTAGCGTGAGCGAGCAGTCAAGGTGAACGACAGGCGGGAAAGAAGCGCGGGGCTCGGCAGCGGGCACGTGCTCGGTGGCCGGTTCCGCCTGGAGTCGCTCTCGCAGAAGGGCGGGATGGGCTCGGTCTTCCGCGCCTTCGATCTCGACGAGGGGCGCGCCGTCGCGGTGAAGGTGCTCGACGGCACCGAGCTCGAGTCGGCCATGCGCTTCGCCCGCGAGGCGGAGCTGCTGGCGACGATGCGCCACCCGGCGATCGTCCGCTACGTCGCCCACGGGATCGAGACGCTCGGGATCGAGGGGCTGCCCGTCACCGGCAACGTGACGAACAGCATCGCCCAGGCTCGCCTGCCCTACCTGGTCATGGACTGGATCGAGGGGGAGACGCTCGGCGAGATCCTCAAGCGCGGGAAGATCGATCTCGCGCCGACCTTGCAGCTGGGCGCGCGCATCGCCTCGGCGCTGTCCTACGCGCACGGCCGCCGGCTGGTGCACCGCGACATCAAGCCGGGGAACATCCTCGTGTCGCAGGGGCGCTTCGACAAGGCGACCCTGCTCGACTTCGGCATCGCCCGCCCCACGCTGGTCGACAGCGAGCTGACGCTCCACGGCATGCCCGTCGGAACCATCGGCTACATGGCGCCGGAGCAGGCGCGCGGCGAGACCGAGGTGCGCGCCGCCGCCGACGTGTTCGCGCTCGGCTGCGTGCTCTTCGCCTGCCTCGTCGGCAAGCGCCCCTTCACCGGCAACAGCCTCACCGCGGTGCTCGCCAAGACGCTCCACGAGGAGGCGCCCCGCCTGCGCGAGCTGGTGACCGGCGTGCCGCGCGGGCTCGACGATCTCATCGCGCGGATGCTGTCGAAGGATCCCGCCGAACGGCCGACCGACGGTCAGGAGGTCGTGCGCGAGCTGGAGAAGATCGAGGAGGAGGTCGACGCGCGCACCGGGGACAGCATGATCCCGACCGGCATCAGCTCGTCGCGCATCTCCGCCGGCATCACCTCGCGCGAGCAGGTGCTGGTCAGCGTGGTGCTCGCCTCGACGGCCTCGTACCGCACGCGCGACATCCAGGCGACCTTGCCCGCGGGGCTCGAGCTGTCGCGCAAGATCGAGCGCACGCAGAGCCAGGTCGAAGCGCTCGGTGGACGGCTCGAGCGCCTCGCCAACGGGCTCATGGTGGCGACCGTCTCCGGCGCCGGGCACGCGACGGATCTCGCCGCGCAGGCCGCGCGCGTGGCCCTGGTGCTCCAGCGCGAGCTGCCCGATTCCCGCGTGGCGCTGGCGACCGGGCGCGGCATGCTCGGCTCGCGCTTGCCCATCGGCGACGCCATCGAGCGCGCCGCCAAGCTGGTCGAGGAGGAGAACGTCGCCCTCGGCCAGACGCAGCGCGACGACGAGCCGCCGCCCCCCCCCGCGGTGGTCATCGACGAGTCGACCGCCGGCCTGCTCGACGCCCGCTTCCAGGTCTCGGCACGCAACGACGGGATGTACCTCGAAGGCGAGTCGATCTCGCTCGAGCACGTGCGCACCCTGCTCGGTCGCCCCACCCGCTTCGTCGGTCGCAGCCGCGAGATGGGCATCCTCACCAGCGTCTACGACGCCTGCATCGAGGAGGAGACGGCGCAGGCGGTGATCCTCACGGGCGAGGCCGGCGTGGGCAAGTCGCGCCTGCGCTACGAGTTCCTCCGCCAGCTGCGATCCAAGATCGGGCCCGAGGCGCCCGAGGTGTGGAGCGCGCAGAGCGATCCGATGGGCGCCGGGGCGCCGCTCCGCCTGATGGCCGCGCTCCTCGTGCAGGCGCTCGGTCTGCAGGAAGGCGAGTCGCAGGAAGGGGCCAAGCAGCGCATCCGCGCGCGCGTCGCCCGGCACGTGCAGCCGTCGCAGGCGAGCCGCGTGAGCGAGTTCCTCGGCGAGCTGGTGGGCGTCCCCTTCGAGCTCTCGAGCTCCGGGTCGCACCTCGCCTCGACGCACGGCAACGCGGCGCTGGAGATGGATCCCAGCGGCCAGCCGGTCAGCGTCGAGCTCCGCGTGGTGCGCGAGGATGCCCGCGTGCGCGGCGATCAGATCCGTCGCGCGGTGATCGATTTCGTCGGCGCCGAGTGCGCGCACAAGCCGGTGGTGCTGGTGCTCGAGGACCTGCACTGGGGGGATCAGCCGACGGTGGAGCTGGTCGACACCCTCCTCGGCCAGCTGCGCGACGCGCCGCTCTTCGTCCTCGCCGCCGGTCGCCCGGAGCTGCACACGCTCTTTCCCAAGCTGTGGAGCGGGCACTCGATCACGCCCATCCCGCTCTCCTCGCTGTCGCGCAAGGCGAGCGAGACGCTGGTGCGCACGGTGCTCGGGCAGGACACCGACGAGCAGACGGTGGAGCGGCTCACCGGCCACGCCGGCGGCAACGCGCTCTTCCTCGAGGAGCTGATCCGCGCCTCGTCGGAGCGAGGGCCCGGCACCAACGAGCTCCCCGGCTCGCTCCTGGCGGTGCTCCAGTCGCGCCTCGAGCGGCTCGATCCGGCCGCGCGCCGCGCGCTGCGTGCGGCCTCCATCTTCGGCGAGACCTTCTGGATGCAGGGCGTCGGCGCGGTCCTCGGCGAGGAGAGCGGCGCCGGGCACGGCTCGGTGCGCGACGTCACCTGGATGCTCGATCACCTCTCCGAGCAGGAGCTGGTCTCCCGCCGCCCCGAGTCGCGCTTCGCCGGCGCGCGCGAGTACGTCTTTCGCCACGCCCATGTCCGCGACGCCGCCTATGGCACGCTCACGGAGGAGGACCGCAAGACCGGCCACGCCCTGGCCGGCGAGTGGCTCGAGCGCCAGGGGGAGCGCGACGCGCTGGTCCTCGCCGAGCACTTCGAGCGCGGCGGCGAGTTCGATCGGGCGACGGTCGCCTACCGCCGCGCCGCCGAGCAGTCGATGGAGGCCAACGACATGCGCGGCGCGCTCTCTCGCGCGGAGATCGCAGCGCGCGCGGAGTCTGCCGTGGACCGCGCCGCCATGCGCCTGTTCCAGGCCGAGGCGCACCGCTGGCTGGGCGAGATCGGGCGGGCGAAGGAGCGCGCCACCGAAGCGCTGGCGCTGCT
>JAMFST010000128.1 GCA_026225435.1 Labilithrix luteola | reverse complement strand
CTTTGCCGCCCGCTCGGCCCGCGCCTTCTCCGGCGACGGCGTCAGTGTCCTGGTGTGGCCGCTGTACCTCGAGTTCGTCGAGCTGCTCGTCTGCCGCTTCGACGAGGACGGCGTGGCCGACGCGCGCCACGAGCCGCTCGTCCACGAGCGCGATGTCCCGGCCGCCTGCGCGCGCGCCGGGGTCGGCGCCGAGGCGGTCAATCTCGAGCACGTCGTCGAGGCCCTGGCCCACGCGGTGGTCGCCGATGGGCGGGCCGGCCGGACCCCTCGCCCCGCCGTCGTGCGCTTTTCCCATCTCTTCGACGCCCAGCTTCGTCGATGATGGGCGCGCAGGCATGACGAACGGGCCGACCGACACTCCAGTCCCCAAGCGCTGCGGCAACTGCGCGCGCTTCGTCCGCGTGCACGAGATCACGGACGACAACGGCGAGGTGCGCCGGCGCGGTGAGTGCCTCCTCGGCGTGTGGCAGCCGCCGATCTACGAGACCAACACCTGCTCGCAGCACGTGACGAAGGGGACGTTCCGTGCGCAGATTGCCAAGCCGCAGCGCCGCCCATCGTTCTCCCGTTCCCGCCAGAAGCCAGGGTTCACCAGCGATCCTGTCCGCCGTCTCTCCCCCGAACCGCTGGCCATCTCGCTACCTCAGGATCTCTTGGACATGGATGCCGAAGAATTTCGCAGCGTGTTGCGCGAGGTGCTCTCTTCCGAGCTGGCCGAGACCTTCGGCGCGCCCGAGGTGGAGCTGGGCGGTCGCTGGTCCGGTGGGGAGATCATCCTCAAACCCGGCAAGGCCGACACGGCGGAGAAGCGCCTCTCCATCGAGAGCTTCTTCCACAAGATCGTCATGCTGCGCGACAAGCTCCGCGTCCTCGAGCAGAAGCTGAACGCGCACCCGCAGCTGTCCGACGAGGACAAGGTGCAGATGCAGCAGTACATCACCGGGTGCTACGGCACGCTCACCACCTTCAACGTCCTCTTCGCCGCGCGCGAGGATGGGTTCACGGGTCAGGCGGGCAAAGGTGACAAGGAGGACTGAAGCCCGCGCCGTCTTGCTGGCCGCGCTCGTTGCGCTCGTGTCCTGCAAGACCGAGGAGCCGGCGCCGACGCCGAAGAACGAGCCGACGCCCGGGCAGGTGATTCCGCCGGCGGCGCCGCCGACCTACGCCTACGATTCGCTCGACCGGCGCTCGGTGAGCTCCGAGGCGTTCCACGGAAAGCCCACGGTCATCGCCTTCGTGACGACGTACGACATGCTCAGCCAGGGGCAGGTGGATTTCCTCATCGCCATGGCCAAGCACGACGCCGATCGGGTGAACTACGCGGTGGTCGCCCTGCAGAAGGGGGAGGAGCGCGAGCTGGTGGAGACGTACCGCGACACGCTCGGCGTGACCTTCCCGATGGCGCTGGGGGACTCGGCGACCATCTCCGGGCAGGGGCCGCTCGGCGACGTGCACCAGGTGCCGACCACCGTGGTCTTCGACGCGGCGGGGCACGAGGTGTGGCGCAAGACGGGCATCGCGCGCAGCGAGGAGCTCCGCGCCGCGCTCAAACACTGACGGCAGGTACCCTCGGCCCCCCGGGACGTGTATTCTACCCGGAGCGGCATGAGACCCGAACGGACGGCGACGACTTGATTCGCTCGACTCGAGCACGACGCGGACGCCTGGCGTTCGCCCTGGCGCTGGCCGGTCAGGTGAGCACGGCATTCGCGCTGACCGCCTGCACCGAGGAGCTCCCCTCGTCGATCGCTCTGTCCAGCCAGGGCGAGCAGATCGAGATCAGCTACGACCCGCTCCCGTCCAACGACTACGCCGACCTGGGCGACGTCGTCGGTGTCGGCGTCGGCCCGTCGAACAGCGAAGCGGAGCAGAACGCCCGCAACGACCTGCGCAACCGGGCCGCGCAGCTGGGGGGCACCTACGTGCACGTCAGCGACACGCAGCAGACCGCCTACGGCTACTTCAGCGCCAAGGTGAAGGTCGTCCTGCGCGGCAGCGCCTTCAAAGCCAAGTGAGAGGACGCTCATAAACCGCGGATATGTCCGCAAGTCGTCGGTCGGGGTCGGTCACCGCACGTAAGTGCGGCTCCCTCGCCCTTCCTAGCCTTGCAGCCATCTCCACGGTTTCTGAACGTCGTCTAGGCGTCGAGCACGTCGCGCACCTTGCGCGCGAGGCTCTGCGGGGTCAGCGGCTTCTGCAGGAAGCCCGCGTTGCCGTCGATGGAGTGGAGCGCGTGGTGCGGCACGGTGCGCTCGTCGGCGTAACCGGACATGCAGAGGATGCGCGTCTCCGGGTGGAGCGCGCGGATGCGCTTGGCGAGGTCGGTCCCGCTCATCGTCGGCATCACCATGTCGGTGAGCAGGAGGTGGATGGGCGCCTCGTCGAGCAGGGCGATGCCGAGCGCCTCGGTGGGGCTGCGCGCGTCGAGGACGGTGTAGCCCTGACGCCGGAGGATGTTGCGGGCCGCGTTGCGCACGGAGTCCTCGTCCTCGACGAGCAGCACGCGCTCGCCGCCGCGCGGGGCGATGGGGGTGAGGCTGGGGGCGCGGTCGTCCTCCTCGGCGGGCTGCGCGGGGAAGAGCAGCTCGAAGGTGGAGCCGCGCCCGACCGCGCTGGTGACGCGGACCGCGCCGCCGAGCTGCCGCAGCGTCCCGAAGACGGTGGCGAGGCCGAGCCCGGTCCCCTTGGCCGGCCCCTTGGTGGTGAAGAAGGGCTCGAAGATGCGCGCCTGGAGCGCCTCGTCCATGCCGCAGCCGTCGTCGGTGATGGCGAAGCGCACGTAGGCACCCGGCTCGAGGCCGAGGCACTTGGAGGACTTGCCGTCGAGCGTGACCGCGTCGGTCGACAGGCGCAGCGTCCCGCCGTCGATCATGGCGTCGCGCGCGTTGACCGCCAGGTTGGCGACCGCTTGCTCGACGAGGCCGCGATCGGCGCGGACGTAGACCGGCTGCGTCGGGCGGACGATCTCCATCGCGATCGACTCGCCCACCAGCGCCTGCAGCATGCGCCGCATCCCGTCGATCAGCTCGTCGAGGGGGAGCACGCTCGGCTCGAGCATCGACTGCTGGCGGCTGAAGAGCAGCAGCCGCGCGGTCAGGTCGGCGGCGCGCTTGGCCGCCTCCTCGATGTCCTCCAGCTCGATGGCCACCGGCGAGTGCCGCGGCAGCTCGGTGCGCGCCATGTGCACCGAGGTCAGGATGACGGAGAGCATGTTGTTGAAGTCGTGGGCCACGCCCCCGGCGAGCCTCCCCACCGCCTCCATCTTCTGCGCGTGCAGCAGCTGCACCTGCGCTTCGCGGAGCTTCTCCTCGGCGCGGTAACGCTCCGACAGGTCGGTGGCAAAGACCAGCGCGTTGCCGTCGTCGAGGTAGGTACAGGCGAGCATGACCGGCACGCGGGTGCCATCGGGGCGCAGGTACGCCTTCTCCCACAAGGCGTGGCCGTCGGCGGCGATGCGCGCGCGCTGGACGATGGTCTCGTCGACGCAGTCGGGGGGCGTGATGGCCGTGAGGAACTCGGGCTTGCCGATGATCTCCTCGCGCGTGCGGCCGATCATCGTGAGGAAGGCCTCGTTGGTGTCGAGCACCGCGCCGTGGAGATCGGTGATCATGATGCCGACGATCCCGGCGTCCCAGACGCGCGTGAAGCGCGTGTCGGCCAGAGGGCCGGCGCGCAAGCGCGAGGACGAGGCGTTCGGTGCCGGATCGGCGTCTCTGTCCGGCCTGCCCCCACAAGTTGCACAGTTCACGGCGCCCCCCATGATGGGGATTACGGCTGAGACCGGCGCTTCCTTAAGGGACGTTCGGCGAAAGCGCGCGCGGGTGCACGATCCCCAGCGCGACCAGCTTGGGCAGCTCGGTGTCGGCGAAGTGGGCGATGCGGTCGGCCAGGAAGCGGACCTGCTCGGCCGGCTCCTCGATGGGGACGTCCTGGTTCCACAAGCGCGCGCGGCGTCGCCCGACGAAGGCGGCGAGCCACTCCTCGCGCGCCGCCCGGGGGATCTCCAGGAGAGCGGTCAGCGCCACGGCGTCCATCAGCGACAGGTCGAGGCCCGTGCCGGCGCGCGGCGAGGCGATGATCGCCGGGCGCGAGTGGAGGATCGCGGCCGCCAGCGCGGCGCGGTTGTACGCCGAGAGGATGGTCGGCGCCTCGATGTCGTCGTGGCCGTTGGTGTCGGGGAGCTCGGTGGCGGCAAACGGCGTGGCCGCGTCGGTGAGCAGCAGCTGCACCAGCGCCGCCCGCACCGTCGCGCCGTCGAACCCGGCGAGCGACGGCTCCCCGGCCAGATCGGCGAGCGAGACGTCCTCCTCGGCGATTCGCTCGAGCAGCGGCGGGAAGAGCGGGCCTTCGATCTTCAGCGAGCGGATCCCGGCCGGGCGATCGCGCGCCACCCGCGCGACCGGGACGAGGGTGCCGAAGCGGCTCTCCTGCAGGTAGGCGACCGGTGTCTCGTCACGTCGCACCAGCGGCCCCTTCACGAACACGTCGTTGCGGAAGAACGTGTTGGAGACGTAGTCCTTGGCACGTTCGACGGCGAAGGGGTCGCGCTCCTTGTGCCGGTTCGCGAGCTCGGCGATCGCCGGCTGCAGTGCCAGCTCGGGTACGTTGCGATGGAGCGGGAGCTGCCCCACGTGGTGGAGATCGGCCGCCGCCAGCTCGCCGGCGAGGTCGCCGAAATCGAGGCAGTGCCACCAGTCGTGGAAGTACTCGTGCGACACGTACGAGGTGCCGGCCCGGATCATCGTGCGCAGCATCTCCCGCGCCATGGGGTTCTGCGTGAAGTAGCCGGCGTCGTCGTCGGCGAAGACCCGCGCCGCCGCCAGCGCTGCCTCGGCGCGCGAACGGGTGTCGGCCGCGCCCTCCGGCGGCGAGAAGGTGAGCAGCAGGCGACGGAGCGGCTCGAGCGCGGCCCACCCGGGTTGCGCGTTGTAGCTCACGAAGAGGACACCACCGGGTTTGAGCGCTCTTGCCGCGTAGGCGATGAGCGCGGCGCGCGCGTCGGCCG
>JAMFST010001057.1 GCA_026225435.1 Labilithrix luteola | reverse complement strand
GTCGCCGTGATCGCCATCGCGCTCGGTGCGACTGGCCGCTCGAGGATGAAGCACGCGCACCCGACGGCTGGCGTCCCCGCAGCAGCGGCCGTGACCGCCCCCGCCGCACCGGCTCCTCTCGCGGCCGACAAGGCGAACCTCGCCCTCCCGCCGGAAGGCACCGCCGAGATCGCCACCGCGGCGGACACCTCGATCATCATCGACGGGGTCGAGCGCGGCCACGGCCCTCAGCTCAGCGTCACCCTCCCCATCGGCGTGCACGCGCTGCGCACCGGCCTCGATGCGCGTGCGCGCAGCGTCCAGATCACCCGCGGCCGCGTCACGCACGTGGATCTCACCGGCGCCGCGCCCTCCCCCTGACGATTCGCTGCGCTAATTCTAGGAGCGCATTCGCGCTCCGTGAATTAGCGTTTGCTCGCCATGAGCGACGCCGTCGAGTGGATGCTGGTCGGGTTGGACGAGAAGATGGCGCGCCGCCAGGGCGTGCCTCCGCGCATCCCGGTCCCCAAGGGGGAATTCGAGACGATCACCGAGAAGGGGCTCCACCCCGACCAGCTCAAGGTGTGGATCACCGCCTTCCTCGCCGTCGCGCCGCCGTCCTGGCGCACCGAGAACGTGGAGATGGCCAAGGGCTTCGATCGCTTCCTCGCCAAGCTCGACGTGTGGGGCAAGGCGCAGAAGGCGTTCGCCAAGCAGGATTTCAAGACGGCCATCTCCAGCCTGAAGCTGGTGTGCAACCTCGACCCCGACGACCACGCCGCGAAGATGAACCTCGCCTCGGCGCTCGCCAGCACCGGTGACGCCGCCGGCGCGCTCAAGCAGCTCGAGAGCGTCCGCGCCACCTTCGAGGGGGAGGCGGACTACCACACCATGCTCGGCCAGCTCCTCACCGCCGGTGGCAACACCGACCAGGGGATCGACGAGCTGGTCCTCGCCCTCGAAGCCAAGCCGGATCACCAGGCCGCGCTCGACGCGCTCAAGCAGCTCGGGGTGCTCGCTGCGGTGTACGAAGATCCGCGCGACGCCGCCTCGCTCGCCTACTTCCGCGCCGACTCGCTGGTACAGGCGCTCGAGGAGGTGTGGGACGAGAAGCCGCGCGACGTCGACTACTACCTGAGCCAGGCCGGCTACCACGCGAGCGAGGAACGCCACCCCGTCGCGCTCTCCGCCGCCGAGCGAGCCATCGCGCTGGCCAGGAGCGGCGGCGGCTCCGATCCCGCGGAGTCGGCGCGCATCCAGGCGCTCGCCGCCATGGGCCGCCTGGCGGACGCGCGCGCCGCAGCGCAGGACTTCGTCTCCCGCGCGCCCGACTCGTCGCTGGCTCACGTGCTCCTCGCGCAGTCCATCGGCGAGCAGGATCCGGCCGCCGCCCGCGCCGAGATCGACCGCGCCTTGGAGCTCGATGCAGGCAACCTGCTGGCGCTCGATCTCGCCTTCTGGCCCAAGGACCGCAACGACATCGCCAAGGTCGCCGAGGCGCTCCCCGCCTTGTGGACATTTGTCGAAAAGCACATCGATATCCCCGGCGCCTTGCGCTCCTTCGCCCGCGCCAAGCTGGCCATCGGCGCGACCGACGAGGGGCTCGAGCTGCTCGCCAAGGCCGTCTCGCTCGATCCGGCCGACGACGATCTGCGCTCCGAGCACTGGACCGAGCTCGGTCGCCACGAGCGCTTCGCCGAGATCCTCGAGCAGGCCGCCACCATCCCCGACATGGGCAAGCGCGACTGGCGCCTCCGCTGGAACGAAGCGGAGGCCTACAGCCGCGCCGGCAAGAAGATGGAAGCGCGCACCGCCTTCTCGGCCATCAACCTCGACACCACCCTCCGCGTCGACATCCGCAAGCGCGCCAAGCGCGCTGCCACGGCCGTCGCGGAGAGCTGAGACACCAGGAGCACCCGAGACGGTGGTCTCAGTCTCCGCCGCTGACGACCGTGTCGTAGGTGTCGGTGAAGTCGGCGTGGCTCATCGTCGACGAGGTGGTGCCGCTCGCCTGGGTGGGGTCCGGCGTGGCCACCGTCACGGTGCTCGCGCCGCTCGGAGCCGTGGTCACCTTGGTGACGGCGCCGACGGTCTGCGTGCTGCTCGACACGGCGAGGGCGTTCCCCTTGGTGGTGAGCGCGTTGAGCGCCGCCGGCGTCACCGCCGTGGACGGGGTGGCCGTCGCCTTGACGCCGCCCGCC
The DNA here is from genome assembly GCA_026225435.1 of Labilithrix luteola. Classification (GTDB taxonomy): domain Bacteria; phylum Myxococcota_A; class Polyangia; order Polyangiales; family Polyangiaceae; genus JAMFST01. The sequence goes on along the minus strand of JAMFST010001057.1, from coordinate 2,100 downwards.
TTGGCCAGAGCTGCCGTGACCTTCGTGGCGAAGGAGCCGCTGCCGATGACGTTCGGCAGCTCCTTGACCACCTGGGTCAGGGCCTCCGTCTTCACGGTGGTCTTCAACGACGTCGTCAGATCCGTCTCGGCGTCCTTGAGGAGCTTCTTCCCCGTCAGGTCCTTGAAGTCACCCTTCATCACGTCGGTCACGGCGGTCTTGAGCAGCGCGTCCCCCGCCCCGCTGAGCGCCTTCGTCACGTCGGTCTTCAGATCGGCCACGAGACCGGTCTTGGCGGCCGTCTTCACGGCGGTCGTCGCCGTCTTGGCGGCGCTGGTGACCGCCGCGACCGGGCTCTCGACCGCGTTGCTCGGCGTCTCGACATCGACGTCCGCGCTGAGCGGACCGGGCTTGGCAATCGAGCCTCCACCGCTCGGCAGCGTCGGCGGCGTCCCCGGTCCGCCGTGACCCGGCGGCTGCGGGGAGGTGGCCGGCTTGACCGTCGAAACCTGCGGCGACGGCCCGTTGTCCTTGTCGTTGATGACGACGTTCTTACCACCCTGGATGGTGACATCACCCTTGGCGGTCGTCGCCTCGAGACCGCTGCCGGCATGGAGGTGGATGCCGCCCGTGGCGTTGATGAAGATCTCTCCGTTGACGATCTCGATGCTCGCCTTGCCGGTGGAAAAGAGGACGTGCTTGTCCTCGATCAAGCTCCCGGTGGTCTTGCCCACGGACACCGCGTGGATCTTGCCGACGTGGGTGATGTCCGTCGCTCCGACCACGGTCATGTGATCGCCGCCGATGTTCACTTGCTCCGAGCCGCCGATCTTCGTGGCGCGGGTGCCGCCCACGTCGCGCGTCTCGCTGGAGTTGACCACGGTGGAGAGCGCGCTCTGCGCCTGCACGTGAATGAGCTCGCTGCCCTTCTTGTCCTCGAACTTGATCTCGTTGTAGCCCCCGCCGCCGGGTGACGAGTTGCTTTTCAGGCCGCTCACGGTCTGTGCACCGGGCAACGGATAGGGGACGGGCGAGGACAGGTTGTACACCCGCCCGACGATGATCGGCAGGTCGGGGTCACCCTCGAAGAACTGCACGATGACCTCGTGGCCCACGCGCGGAATGGTGATCGCCCCGAAGCCACCGCCGGCCCAGGCCTGGGTAACGCGCATCCAGCAGGAGCTGTTGTCGTCGTACTTCCCTTCTCTGTCCCAGTGGAACTGCACGCGCACGCGTCCGAATTCGTCGGTCCAGATCTCCTGCCCCGGCGGGCCGACGACGATGGCGCTCTGCACGCCGTAGATGCGCGGCTTGGGCGTCCGCCGCTCCGGCCGCAACGCCAGCGTGCTGTAGACCGCTTGCGTGGTCATCGACCACTCCCCCCCGTGCTCGCCTTCGAGGTGCGTCTCGATGACGACGAGCTTCTGGTCCGGGGAGAGATCCGAGCGCGGGTGATTGGGGGTCGTGCCGGTCGCCTCCTGGTTGATCGCCAGGATGAGCCCCGGCCGCAGGTCGATGGCGTTGGTGTGGAAGGAGACGATCAACTGCCGCCGACGCTCGGCCTCGAGAGCGGCCGTGGTGATGGCGGCCTTGTCGGCATCCGCGACGCTGCGGGCGAGCTTCCCCTTCGAGTACTTGTCGGCGAGCGCCTTGGCCCCCTCGCCCGCCTTGCCCGGCTCGAAGAGGAACTCCCCCGGGGTGTACTCGAACTGCTCGTAGACCGACTCCGGGTTGTTCTGCACCGAGGTCTCGGCGGAGAGGTTGAGGGTCGGCGGGAGGCGGAAGTCGAAGTCCCGCATCGCCAGCTTTCCCGGCCGCACGCGCTGGGTGACCGAGACGGTCGTGACGAAGTCCGGGAGCGAGCCGAAGGCCGGCGTCTGGTTCCCGGCGTAGCTCAGCGACCCCACGCGCGTGTTCGCCTTGCGCGCGGTTTGCGGCGAGTCGTCGAACACCAGCTTGACGATGTCCGCACCCTTGCCGCTCGTGGCGTCGAACTCGAAGTAGTACGAGATGCCCGCCTGCTCGAGCAGGCGGCACATGAAGGCGTAGTCCGTCTCGCCGTACTGCACGCAGTACTCGTGCGCGTCGTACGTCGCGGTCAGCTGCCAGGTGGCGGTGATC
>JAMFST010001056.1 GCA_026225435.1 Labilithrix luteola | reverse complement strand
GCCGCGGCGACGGTGCCGGATCCGGAGAAGCCGGTCGGCGGGTAGTGCTCGAGCTGCGGGGTGCACTGGACGTAGTTTGCCCAGGTGCCGTCGGCGTTGCGCTTGATCACCGAGCCGAACTCGCCAGCGGCGAACACGTGACCGGAGGCGTCGACCGCGAGGGTCGTCATCGGCAGAGCGGAGTACTCGTGCGTCCAGGTGCCGTCCCCCTTCGAGTGGTAGATCCCGTCGATCGCCCCGAGGTACACGTCGCTCGGTCCCGTGCCGTCCACCGCGTAGATGGTGCCCGTGATTCCCGCGTCTTCGATCGTGAAGGCCGGCGCCGAGGCGTCGAGGCCCGCGTCCGTCGGGCCACCATCTTCGCCCGGAGTCGAGCCGGCGTCGGTCGACGCATCGGCGGAGGTGTTGCCGCCGTCGGTCGCGTGCTTGGTCCCGCCGTCGGAGCTGGCTCCGGAGTCGGGCGCGGCGGCGTCACGGAGAGCGGTCGATCCTTCGCCGGAGGAGTCGTCTCCAGGAGAGGCGGAGCTGCAGGCGGGGACGGCAAGGAGAAGTGCAGAGAGAACAAGACGGGGGTGTCGCATGGGTGATGACCTCCGCCGCCTCAATGGCGAGGCGCGCGGTCATCGATCACGAATTCGGCAACGCCTCGATCACGCTCCGCAGGCGAGCTCTCCCGCGTCCGCCGGGACGTACACGGGGAACACCCCGGAGGCGAAGCGACTGGACGACTGGCCGCGCGCCTGGTGCCGCTTGATCGCCTCCTCGAAGCAGGCGCGAGCCCGCCGCAGACGCGAGGCGGCGGTGCCGACGGGGATCCCGAGGCGCGCGGCGATGCCCGGCGTGGCCAGCTCCTCGAGCTCGAAGAGGACGAACACCTCGCGCAGCTCGCTCGGCAGCTCGGCGAGCAGGCCGTCGAGGAGCGCACGCGCGCGGGCTTGCTCGAGGAGCTGATCGGCGCCTCGCCGGCTCGATGCGGGGATGTCGAACATGTCGTCGTCCGCGACTTCGGGGCGGGTCCGGGCGCTCCGGCGCATGTCGGCGGCGACGCGCAGCGCGGTGGCGAAGAGGAACGCGCGCTCGGCATCCGGACGGATGTCCTCGAGCCGGCGCGAGGCGACGAGGAAGACCTGCTGGAGCGCGTCGTCGATCTCCGGAACCGGCACGCCCAGCCGGCGCAGCGAGCGGGCGATGAAGGCCGAGCGGGACAAGACCATGGCGTGCAGCCGCGCGTCGTCACGCGGTCGACTCTCCACGGCGTCCACGGCGTCCATCTGGAAGAAGTCGTGGGACGAGGAAGAGACGTACACGGGCCGTCGCTGTAGCTCGCGAGCCCTGCATGCGCTGGTGAATTTTACCCAAGCATCCCCCGCATTCCGCCCTGCCCGAAATATTCCAGCGGCATCGGACACCGACGCATGGATTGCACCTCACGCAGAAGGTGCACCGGCCCCGCGTGCGCGACCTCCCTCTCCACGCGCTCCACGCGCGAAGGGAGGCTGGTCCCCCGTATGCAGAACGGGCCGTCATGCCCTACCAGACGGTCAATCCGAACACCGAGGAGCTGCTCGAGAGCTTCCCCGACCACACCGACGCGCAGCTCGAGATGATCCTCGCCAAGTCCGACGCGACCTTCCGCGCCTGGAGCTCGCGGCCTCTCGGGGAGCGCAAGGCGATCGTGAAGCGCGCCGCGGCCCTCCTGCGGGACAAGCGCGAGGACTTCGCCCGGCCGATCACCCTCGAGATGGGGAAGCTCTTCGCCGAGGCGCTCGGAGAGGTCGACCTCAGCGCCGACATCCTCGACTACTACGCGGACAACGCCGAGCGCTTCCTCGCGCCGAAGAAGGTCGAGGTGCCCGCCGGCGAATCCGGAGAAGCCTTCGTCGAGAGCGCGCCGCTCGGGGTCATCTTCTGCGTCGAGCCGTGGAATTTTCCCTACTACCAGCTGGCGCGGGTGGCCGGTCCGAACCTCATGCTGGGCAACACGCTGATCGTGAAGCACGCGCCGAACGTGCCGCAGTGCGCGCTCGCCTTCGAGAAGCTCTTCCTCGACGCGGGAGCGGGCGGCGGCGTCTACACGAACGTGTTCCTGTCGAACGAGCAGGCGGCCGTCGCCGTCGCCGACAAGCGGGTGAAGGCGGTCGCCTTGACGGGGAGCGAGCGCGCCGGAGCCGCCGTCGCGGCCGAGGCGGGCAAGGCGCTCAAGAAGAGCACCATGGAGCTCGGCGGCAGCGACGCGTTCATCGTGCTCGACGACGCCGACATGGACATCGCCATCAAGTGGGGAGTCTGGGGGCGCATGAACAACACCGGACAGTGCTGCGTCGCCGCCAAGCGCTTCATCCTCGACGAGACGATCGCCGACACCTTCGTGGCGCGCTTCGCCGCGGAGCTGGCCAAGCTCGTCCCCGGCGATCCGATGGACCCGAAGACCACGCTCGGACCGCTGTGCACCCAGGGGGCGATCGATCTGGTGCAGAAGCAGATCAAGGCCGCGATCGACGGCGGCGCCAAGGTGCTGATGGGAGGCAAGCGCCTCGAGCGAAAGGGCTACTTCCTCGCGCCCACCATCCTCACCGACATCACGCCGGACAACCCGGCCTACGCGCAGGAGCTCTTCGCGCCGGTGGCGCTGATCTTCCGGGTGAAGAACGAGGAGGAGGCGATCAAGCTCGCCAATGACTCCCCCTACGGCCTCGGCGGATCGGTCATCACCAAGGACGTCGAGCGCGGCAAGCGGGTCGCGCGGCGCATCGAGACCGGCATGGTCTTCATCAACCGCGCGACCTGGACCGCCCCGGAGCTCCCCTTCGGTGGCGTGAAGAGCTCCGGGTACGGTCGCGAGCTGTCGGACCTCGGGATCGGCGAGATGGTGAACAAGAAGCTGATCCGCGTGGGCTGACGGCTCGTCGCCTCGATCCGACGGTTCGTCGGAATCCGCGCGCGGATGGGCACGCTGCCGACATCTTCGGTGTCGTGACCAGCTCTCCCCTCCCGGCCGCGACCTCGAGCACGTCGTCGTCGCGGTTGCGGCTCCGCGTCGCCGTGGTGCTCGTCGTCGTGGCGCTGGTCGCGACGCACATGCTCACGGTGACGCTGGCCCGGCGCCTGTCGAACCAGGCGGCCGGGATCGAGCAGACGGTCCTCCAGCTCACCCGGCGCGGTGACCTGCCGGCGAGCGACGTCGCGGGGCTACTGGCGCAGTCGACCACGTTCGCCCAGACGATCGCGCGGTTGCACGTGGTCGCGCCGCTCGTGGACCTCGCCGCCACGCTCGTCGGGCTCGCGCTGACCGGAGGTTTCTTCCTCGCGTCGCGGCGGGACGAGCGCCTGGCCCGCCGGCGACAGGAGCTCGCCGACGAGCGCGCGCTGGAGCTCGACGCCTTCGCCGGTCGCATCGCCCACGACCTGAAGAACCCGCTCAGCAACGTCTTCCTGCGTCTGGCCCTCGCCCAGCGACAACCCGGGGCGGCGAGCTGCGCGCCGCACCACGACGCGATCAGCGCCGCCCTCGACCGGATGAACCGGATGATCGACGGCCTCCTCGGCTTCGCCCGCGCGGGCGCGCCGACGGACAGGCGGGTGGTGACCGAGGTGGGGCGCGTGCTCCACGACGTCCTCGAGGACTTCACCCTGGAGGCGGAGAGCGAGCGGATCGCCATCACCGTGGAAGCGCCGTGCGCCTCGTTCGTCTCCTGCCCTCCAGGAGCGCTGGCGAGCGTCCTCGGGAACCTGCTGCGCAACGCGATCAAGTTCATGGGGGACGCGCCCACCGAGGTCCGCGCGATCCGTGTTCGCGTGGAGGATCGCCGCGGACGCGTCGACATCATCGTGGAGGACAGCGGCCCGGGCATCCCGGCGGGAATGGAGGAGCAGATCTTCGAGCCCTTCTTCCGCGCCGGCGAACACGCGAGCTCCGGCCTCGGGCTCGGTCTGTCCACCGTGCGCCGCATCGTCGACGCTCACGGCGGCTCGGTGCACGCGCGGCGACAGCACCACGGATGCGCCTTGGTGGTGCAGCTTCCTGGCGCCTCCGGTGCGTGAAGAAGTCGATAACCACTTTCGATATCGAACTTCAAACGACTCCCGGCCCAAACGGGTTTTGACATCCAGTCGTCACCCTGTCACTCCATGCACCATGGTGGACGGCATCGGCGAGAACGAGCAGTGCGCCGAGGCACACCGCAGCGGGGCCAGCGGCTGGCTGCGTGCGGCCGTCCTCGGCGCCGATGACGGCGTCGTCTCCACCGCGAGCCTTCTCATCGGTGTCGCGGCCACGTCGGCGTCGCGCGGACAGATCCTGGTGGCGGGCGTGGCAGGGCTCGTCGCGGGCGCGCTCTCGATGGCAGCGGGAGAGTACGTCTCGGTGAGCGCCCAGCGCGACGCGGAGCTGGCAGACGTCGCCCTGGAGAAGCGCCAGCTCGCCGCCGATCCGCGCGGCGAGCTGACCGAGCTGGCGCACATCTACGAGATGCGCGGCCTCGATCCAGCGCTCGCCCGTCGGGTCGCCGAGCAGCTCAGCGCCCACGATCGCCTCCGCTCGCACCTGCGCGACGAGCTCGGGCTGAGCGACGCGATGCGCGCGCGCCCGCTGGAGGCCGGCCTCGTCTCGGCGGCCAGCTTCGCCTCGCTGGCGGCCCTGCCTCTCGGCGCGGCGGCGGTCGCTCCCGCGGGTCTGCGTCTCCTGCTGACGACGCTGGTGGCGCTCGCCACCCTCGGGGTGCTCGGCGCGGTGGGCGGGCATCTGGCGGGCGCCTCACGGCCGCGCGCGGCGTTGCGCGTCCTGCTCGGCGGCGGCCTCGCCATGCTGGTGAGCGCGGGCATCGGCCGGCTCCTCGGTCTCGCCGGGCTCTGAGCTCAGTCGGGGACGCGAACCGTGAGGACCGGAACGGGCGAGCTACGAACGAGGCTCGCGGCGACGCTCCCGAGAACCACCCGACCGACCACGCCGCGCCCGTGCGTTCCGGTGATCAGCAGATCGGCGCCGACGCTCGTCGCTGCGGCGAGCGTCTCCTCCGCGGCGCGGCCACTGCGGAGCATGGACTTCGCCTCGGGCAAGGTCTCGCGGATGCGCGCGAGCTCCTTTGCCAGCATCTCCGTCGCGGCGTCCTGCAGCGGCGTGAACAGGTCGGCTGCGGTGTCGACCGCTCCGTAGGCCCAGGCGGGGATCTCGAACACGTGAAGGAGGGTGAGCGCCGCCCCTTGCTCCTTGGCGAGGCGAACGGCGAGATCGACGGCGCGCTGCGACGCCTCCTGGAAATCGGTGGCGACGAGGAGTTGATGGAACGTGCTCATTGGGGATCGGTTCAGCAACGGGTATGCCGCCGCCCGTCGGACCGGCCCGTCCGCGACAGGCGAAGCCCTCACGCCCGCAGCTTCTGCGCCGGCGCGCACGCCCTGCGCTCACGAGCTCAGCGTGGCCAGGCCGAGGCGAGGCGCCGGACCGCTTCGCGCAGCTCGCTGTCATCGAGCGGCGCGAAGCCGAAGCGGGCGTAAGGGACCGGGACGCCGTCGAAGGCGAAGCGGACGCCGGCGGCAAAGGAGACACCGGCGGCCAGAGCGCGGCGCTCCCACGTGGCCACGGCGGCGGGACGCAGCGCCACCCTCGCCCAGAGCGTCAAGCCGCCCGGCGGCGGGCGCGCCTCGACCCGTCCTCCGAGCACGCGCTCGAGCTCCTCGACGAGCAGGTCGCGTCGGGCGGCGTACACCCGGCGCACGCGACGAACGTGACGCGCCACGGTGCCGTCGTCGAGCAGCTCGGCCACCGCGCGCTCGACCACGTGGTCCCCTTGCCGGTCGACGATCACCCGCTCGCGCGCCAGCCGGTCGATCACCGGCGCGGGCGCGACGACGTACCCGACGCGCAGGCCCGGGGCGAGGACCTTGGACAGCGTGCCGACGTAGATCACGCTGCCGCGCGCGTCCGCGCTCGCGAGCGGCATGACGGGGCGCCCCTCGTAGCGGAGCTCGTGGTCGTAGTCGTCCTCGATGATGGCGAAGCGCTCCGCCGCCGCGAGGGCCAGGAGAGACAGCCGCCGCCCGGGGGAGAGCGTCGCGGTCGTCGGGTACTGGTGATGCGGAGTCACGTACACGGCCGCGATGGGCTCGCGCGCCACCAGGGCGGCGAGCGCTGCGACGTCGAGACCGTGGGCGTCGACCGGCACCGGCACGACGCGCACGCCTGCCCGGGCGAAGGCCTTCCACGCCGGCCGGTAGCCGAGCCCTTCGACCGCGATCGTCCCTCCCGCCGGCACCACCGCACGCGCCAGCAGGTCGAGCGCCATCTGGCTGCCGCGCGCGACGAACACCTCGTCCTCGCTCGCCGGGACACCACGCGTCGCACGCGCGTGAGCCGCCAGCGCAGCGCGCAGTCGCACATCGCCACGGGGATCGCCATAGCCGAGAGCGATCCGTGCACCAGGCGACGCGAGCGCGCGCCGCAAGGCCCGCCCGATCAGATCCGCCGGAACCAGCCGCACGTCGGGCACTCCTCCGGCCATCACGATCGTGCCGGCCGCGAGCGCCCTCGGCAGCGGCGGAGCGGCATCGTCACGCAGGGCGTACGCCGCCGTCGTCGCCACCATGGTGCGTGCGGCGCCGGGTGCGAAGGCACGCGGACGCGCGTCGGGCAGCGCTCCGGTCACGAAGGTGCCACCGCCCGCGCGCGTCACCGCCCAGCCCTCGGCCACCAGCTCCCGGTAGGCGGCGACGATGGTGTTGCGGTTGACGCCGAGCGAGGCGGCCAGCGCGCGCGTGCCCGGCAGCGCCTCACCGGCGCGCAGCCGCCCGCGGCGAACGTCGTCGGACACGCCACGTGCGATGCGCACGAACAGCGGCTGCGGTCCATCGCCTGGCACCAGCACGGGGCGCGCACGCGCTTCGCTCAAACGATTCAACTGGACCAGCTCCCTTCTTCCAACCGGTTCTACCGG
>JAMFST010001055.1 GCA_026225435.1 Labilithrix luteola | reverse complement strand
TCGCGCACGGCGCCATCGAGCTTCGCGCGCGGCACGTTGGCGAGCGCCGCGTAGATGTCGTCGAAGCGGAAGTCGGCCCGGTGCAGTCCGATGAAGTCGAGCACCAGGCAGCTCTGCTTGCCTTGTGCGATGCGCAGCCCGCGCCCCAGCTGCTGGAGAAACACCGTGGCGCTCGCCGTCGGCCGGAGGAAGAGCAGCGTGTCGACGAAGGGCAGGTCGACGCCTTCGTTGTACAGATCGCACGTGCAGAGCACGTTCACCTCGCGTTCGCGAAGCCGACGCGGCGCGCTTTGACGGTCGGCCGCGGCCGTCCCGCCATGCACCGCCGCAGCCGGGATGCCCCGCTCCGACAAGGCGCGCGCCATGAACTCCGCGTGCTCCACCGACACGCAGAAGGCGATCGCCCGCACGCGCCGTGGATCGACCACCCGCCGCCGCAGCTGCGCCAGCACCAGGTCCACCCGCGCGTCGTTGCCGGTGTACACCTCGGCCAGCGCGCCCGTGTCGTAGCCCGCCCGTGTCCAGCGAACCCGCGTGAGATCGGTCCCGTCGGAGATGCCGTAGTACTCGAAGGGAACGAGCAGCTGCTGCTCGAGCGCGTGCCACAGGCGAAGCTCCGCCGCGATGCTCCCGTCGAAGTCCGCGAGCAGCGAAACGCCATCGGCCCGCTCCGGCGTCGCCGTCAGCCCGAGCAACGTGCGCGGCTGGAGAAACCGCATCATCCGCTGGTACGAATCCGCCGGCGCGTGGTGGCACTCGTCTACGATCACGTGCTCGAAGTGATCCGCCGCCACCCGCTCCGGCAAGAGGCGACTCGCCGTCTGCACCGTGGCGAACACGTGCTCCCACCGCTCCGGCGTCTCCCCATCGCCGAGCAGCTCGCCGAAGGCCCCGTCGTGCAGCACGCTGCGGAACGTCGCCCGCGCCTGCTCGAGCAGCTCCCGCCGGTGCGCCACGAACAGCAGCCGCGGCGCCGTCCCCTTCGCCTCGGCGAGCCGCGCATAGTCGAGCGCCGCGATCACCGTCTTGCCCGTCCCGGTCGCCGCGACCACCAGGTTCCGCATGCGGCCGTGCACCTGCCGCTCGATGGTCAGCCGGTCGAGGATCTCGAGCTGGTAGGGAAACGGCCGCAGCGAGAACAGCGGCACCACCGTGTCCCCCGCCGTCGACCGCTCCTCGCGCAACGCCAGCCGCAGCCGCTCGCGACAGCTCGCGTCCTCCGGATCGTACCGCTCGAACTCCGCATCGCTCCACAGCGACTCGAACGTCCCGCGAAACTTCTCCACCACCTGCGGTAGATCGGCCGCGCACACCTTCACCGTCCACTCGTGCCCAGTGTTCAGCGCCGTCGCCGTCACGTTGGCCGACCCGATGTACGCCGAGTGCAGCCCCGCATCCCGCTGGAACAGCCACGCCTTCGCATGAAGCCGCGTGCGCCGCGTATCGAACGAGATGCGCACCTCGGCCCCGGGAAGCCGAGCGAGCGTATCGAGCGCCGCGATCTCGGTGGTCCCGGTGAACACCGTGGTGAGCACGCGAAGCCGGGCGCCGCGCCGAGCGAGGCTCTCGAGCGCATCACGCACCGACCGAACCCCGCCGACCGTGATGAACGCGGCGAGGAGATCGACGGAATCCGCGGAGTCGACCTCGCAGGCGATCTCGTGCGCGAGCGTCGGCTCGAACCGGTTGCGCGTGAGCAGCGTGCTGGTGGTGAGCGGCGTGGACGGGCGACGCGGCGGAGCGGTGAGGTAGACCGAGCCGAGGATGCGGGGCGGGGGAGAGAGGTTCTGCTCGTGGAAGGTGGCGTCGGCGGTCTCGGTCGCGAGGAGGGTGAGGACCTTCTCGGTGAGGGCGAGACGGGCGGCGGGATCGGAGATGGTGGAGAGGGCGCCGGCGAGCTGGGCGTGGAGGTGGCGCGCGAGGACCGCGGGGAGATCGGTGGGATCGATGTCGCGCAGCTCGGCGCGGGCGGGGGCGATGTGCTCGAGGGCGGAGGTGGTTTCGCCGGTGAGGGGGAGCTCGTGGATACCGGGGGCGAGCTTGGGCTGCACTCGGGCGAGCATACATTCGCCGCCGCGCCGCGGTGTGATCCTGCGCGCTCGTCGGAGCCCCTGATCCCAGGTGGTCGTCGCGCGCACCGTTCTTCGGAGGCTTCGCCGATTTTTCCACCGAGCCGCGGAAACTGGTGGCCTTCTACAGTTAGCGACATCTCGTCGCTCAACGGCATCGGGGCGAGCCGGTGTGGGGAGGGACCATGGAACACCCGACGTGCCTGGCGGTGCCACCGCCACCAAAGTGCTGTACCGCCCGCAATGATCGCCGTCTTCGCGGCGCTCTGAAACGGGGCGCCACCGCGGTTCTCGGAGCGCTGCTTGTCTGGGGCGCAACGGGGTGCGCACCGATGAGCGCGGGGCCGCCGGTCGTGACTGACGTCGCGACGTCCAGCGAAAATCGGTCTCTACCGAACGGTCAGGTTCGCGCCGCGATTGTGCAAGACGGCGCAG
>JAMFST010001054.1 GCA_026225435.1 Labilithrix luteola | reverse complement strand
TCTGGCCGGGGGCAAAGCCGTACGGAGCGGCCGCCGGGGCCGCATAGGGAGCTCCGGGCGGCGCCGGGCGCTGGGCATAGCTCGGCGGTGCCGGCGGTGCGGGATAGCCCGGCCGTGGCGGCTGGGGCGGGTAGTACGCCGGGCCTGGAGGGGGCGGGTAGTACGCGCGACGCGGAGGAGGCGCGCTCTCGACCGTGCACGCGGCGGCGCCGAGGCACAGCAGGGCACCGAGCCCGCCCATGCCGCTCAGAGCGGCCAGAATCGTCTTCACGCGCAGCAGTCTCCTTCCGATTTGCTCGGCTGACCAGTTGGACGCCCCCGAGCCGCGCGGTATTCGCTAAGAAGACTGCGTCATGCGTCTGCCGCGCGTTCACATCATCGGTGCGGGAGCCATGGGGGCGCGCCACGCCCGCGTGTTCGCCGCTGCCGGTGCCCTCGTCACCGTCGAGGACACGGTGTCGTCGCGGGCATTCGACGTCGCCGGGCGCGTCCCCGGCGTGGTCGTGGAGAGCTTCGCCGCGCTCGCCGCGAAGAACGAGGTGCACCTCGTCGTGGTCGCCACGCCCACCCCCACCCACGAGCGCGTCACCAAGGCGGCTCTCGCGGGCGGCGGGCACGTGCTGGTGGAGAAGCCGCTCGCCTCGACGTTGCGCGCGGCGCAGGCGGTGGTCGAGCAGGCGGTGATCTCGGAGCGCACGCTGCTCGTCGGCATGTCGGAGCGCTTTCACCCCGTCGTGCGCGCCCTGCGGACGCAGCTGGCCGACCGGGCTAGCCAGTCGGGCGTCTCCATCCGCGCGTTCGCCAGCCGTCGCTTCGGCCCCGGCTCGGCGACGCAGCCTGCGCTGCTGAACCTCGGCGTCCACGACGTCGACCTGGCGATGCACCTGAGCGGCGTCGAGCTGCTCCTCGAGAGCGCGCGGGCTCACACCGCGGACGGCGCGCACCTGGTCCTCGGCGGGGGCGCCTTCTCGCTCGTCTGCGGCGCCGCGCCCGTGCGGGAACGCCGGCTGGTGGTGGAGCTCACCAGCGGCGAGATCTTCCGCGCCGATCTTCTCGCCGCCGAGCTCGTCCTCGAGCGGCCGGGCGGTTCACCGGAATCGCTGGCGCTCCCGACCGGCGAGCCGCTGCTGCTCCAGGCCAAGGCGGTCCTCGCCGCGCTCGGCAACGGGAACGTCGAGTCCGACGGGGGCGAATCGGCCGCCGTGGCGGTCGCGGAAGACGGGCTACGCGTCCTGCGCATCGTCGAGGAAGCGCAGGCCGCGATGTCGCGTGGAGCGGCCAATCCGCGCCCTTCGGCGAGCTATCCTCCCGGGGTCGGGCTCGACCCCTCGCGTGACCACGACCCGACAAGCGCCGCCGAAAAGTTGTAGGTCCGTTCTCGCCCCCGGTATGCGCTCAAGGATGTTCGAGCGCGACGAAGACGATCCGCCGCCGGCCAAAGCCGCCTTCCGTCCCCTGCTCCGCGCGGGGGCGCGTTTCGGTCGCGAGGCGGCGCAGAGGCCGATCCTCGTGTTCGAGGACGTGTACAAATCGTATCGCCCGGGCGCGCCGGTGCTGCGCGGGATGGATCTCGCGATCGAGCGCGGCGAGTTCGTCTTCATCACCGGGCCGTCCGGCGCCGGCAAATCGACGCTGCTCCGCCTGCTCTACCGCGCCGAGCGGGTCGACGAGGGGCGCATCCTCTTCATGGGCCGCGACGTCGCCCGGCTGACGACTGCCTCGGTGCCGTTCCTCCGGCGCAACCTGGGGATCGTCTTCCAGGACTTCAAGCTGGTCGGCAGCTGGACGGTCTTCGAGAACGTCGCCATCACCCTCGAGGTGCTCGGCATGCCCGCGCGGTTGATCCGCTCCCGCGTCGGCGAGGCGCTCGAGCGCGTCGGCCTGCACGGTCGCGGGCACGATCCGGCGTCGGTCCTTTCCGGCGGCGAGCAGCAGCGCGTGGCCATCGCCCGGGCGATCGTCGGCGAGCCGGCGCTGGTCCTGGCCGACGAGCCGACCGGCAACCTCGATCCGCAGCTGGCGCTCGATATCCTCGGCCTCTTCGAGGAGATCAACGAGGCGGGCACCACGGTGCTCTTCGCCACCCACGACCGCTCGCTGCTCGACCAGCGGGCCCGCCGCCTCATCGTCCTCGACGAGGGCAAGGCGCTCGACGTCCCCAACGGGGCCATCCCCGTCGGCTGCGACAACGAGCTGGCGATCTGAACTCGATGCACACGAAGCTCTCTGGAGGTTTGACCAAATGATCCACGGCACCACGCGTCGCGCCAGCCGCGGCATGCTCCGCGAGTGGCGGTTGCACGCGCTCAGCGTCTTCTCCCTCGCCGTCGCCTTCGTCTGCCTCGGAGCTGCGTTGCTGGTCGTCACCAACCTGCACGCGGTCGAGGAGCGCTGGTCGCACGCCGGCCGCGCCTCGATCTACCTGAAGGACAGCCCCAGCCACGAGGACGTGGAAGCGTTCAAGACGGCGCTCGGCAGCGTCCCCGGCGTCACCTCGGTGCGCTTCGTCTCCAGCGGCGATGCGCAGAGCGACTTCGCCGCCCAGATCGCCACCTCGCAGAAGCTCGCGGCGCTGCCGCCCGAAGCCTTCCCCTCGTCGCTCGAGATCGAGGTCCGCCCCGATCTGCCCGACGCGGAGCTCTCGGAGATCGTTCGCAAGCTGAAGCTGCTGCCGGCGGTCGAGGACGTGGAGACCTACCAGGCCTGGACCGAGCGGCTCTCGCGCCTGGTCAAGGGGGGCGTGGCGGCCTCGGCGCTCCTGGCCATCGTCGTCTTCGCCTCGGTGCTCGCGGTGGTCGGTTCCACCATGCGCCTCGCCTTGCAGCGTCGTCGCACCGAGGTCGAGGTGCTCAAGATGGTCGGCGCCAGCGACCGCTTCGTGAAGGGGCCCTTCCTCCTCGAAGGGAGCGCGCAAGGTGCGCTCGGCGCGGTCGGTGCGCTGGTGCTGCTGGCGGCGCTCTTCGCCGTGGTTCGCGGGCGCTTCGACGGGGAGCTCGCCGCACTCATCGGCGTCGAGCCGTCGTTCCTCCCCTGGAGCCTGGCGCTCTCGCTCGTGGGCGTCGGCGCCCTGCTCGGCATGACCGCGGCCGCTGCCGGCCTGCGCAAGCTGGTGACCGTATGAGCCTTCGCCGTCCGCATCGTCTCCGCGCCCGCGCGGCGATCGCTGCCCTTGCCGGATCGACGCTCCTCGTCGGAGCGGTGGCGACGGCGGCCATCGGCGACGCGGA
>JAMFST010001053.1 GCA_026225435.1 Labilithrix luteola | reverse complement strand
AGGACGTGCTGCGTGATGCGCCCTTGCCTGCGCGTGTCGTGCACCTGGGGGAGCCGCACCACCATCACGCGACCACCCGCGGCGATGAGCGCGTCGGCCGCCTCCTCCGAGGCTGCGCGGGGGAGCTGGGCCGAGCTCGCGTGCTCGTCGGTCTCGGTCGCCGGGCCGCCGGTCTTCGAGCGGACCAGGCCCGTGCCGGAGGTGACGAGGAGGGGGCGGTCGGAGCCCGCGAGCGCCGCGCCGAGCGTCTCGATGACCAGGCGGTCCTCCTCGCTGTGGCGCTGCACGTTGCCGAAGTCGTGCTGGAAGGCCGCGTGGATGACGCCGTCGACCGCCTCGGCCGCGGTGCGCAGCGCGGGCAGATCGTTCACGTCACCGCGCAGAACCTCGGCCCCCGCGCGAGCGAGCGCCTCGGCTCCGGTGTCCGAGCGAGACAGCCCGACCACCTGGTGCCCCGCCGCGAGCAGCTCGGGCACGAGGAAAGAACCGATGAAGCCGGTGGCGCCGGTCAAAAGGATTCGCATGTCATTTTCTCAGTACACTGATATGTATCAGGGCACTGACAAAGTCATGGGCGACCGCAAGAAGCTGTTGATCGTCGAGGACGGGCTCGTCTACCGCGTGAAGCGCCTCACGGTCGTGCTTCGTGCCGCGGCCGAGAGCGCCCTGCAAGGGACGGGCGTGACCGGCCCGCAGCACCTGACGCTGATGGCCCTGGCAGCGAACCCCGGCGTGTCCAACGCCACGCTGGCGCGCCGCTCGTACGTCACGCCGCAGACGATGAACGTGATCATCCAGGGGCTCGAGAGCGCGGGCCTGGTGGAGCGGGTCGAGGCAACGGACAGTCGGCGGGAGATAGCGTTGCGCCTGACCGACGAAGGGCGCCGGCGGATGACCGCCGGTCAGAAGCGGATCGTCGAGGTCGAAGCAGCCGCGCTCGCGTTCCTGCCCGCGGGGGAGCGCGGCGCGTTTCTCGATCACCTCGACGCCTGCTCCACCAGCATCGAGACGGCGACGGCGGCGCCGATCAGGAAGAGGACACGCCCATGAAGACCACCGCCCTCAAATGTCCGGTCGCGCTCGCGTCGCGCGTGCTCAGCGGAAAATGGAAGGCGCGGGTCATCTGGACCTTGCAGCGCCAGGGCCCGCTGCGCTTCTCCGACCTGCGCCGCGCCTTGCCGCCGATCAGCGATCGCATCCTCACCCGCGAGCTGCGCGAGCTCGAGGCATGGGACCTGATTGCTCGCGACGAGCTCGCGGTCTCCCCGGCACTGCTCAAGACGGAATACCGCCTGAGCGACTTCGGCAGGACCCTGGAGCCGGTGATGGCGGCGATGGCCGACTGGGGGAACCAGCACCGGGTGAAGCTGAACGGCGACGAGGGTTGACGCGGCTCGCGCGCCCGCTCACTGCGCCGCGAAGTTCTTCAGGTGCGAGATGCGCCCGAGCGCCGGGAACGACGCGCCAGGATCGATGTTGAGATCGAGGACGAAGGGGCCGCCTCGCCCCGGATTCGCCGGCAACGCACGGAGATCCTCCAGCGAATCCAAGCGCGCGCCGTCCGCCCCCACGGCGCGGGCCAGCGCGACGAAATCCGTCCGCGGTCCGTCCATCTTCGCCCCCCTTCCGAAGATGTTCGCGAGGCCGCTCTCCGCCATGCGCATCCGTGCGTCGTTGAAGACGGCAAAGACGACGCCGAGCCCCTCCTGCACGCAGGTGGCGAGCTCCATCCCGAACATGTGAAATCCGAAGTCTCCGCAGATGGCCACCACAGGGCGCTGCGGCTGGGCGATCTTCGCGCCCATGGCGGCGCCGATGCCGGAGCCCATCGATCCCAGCCCACTCGCGAACTGGAAGCCGTCCGGCCGGTCCACACGCAGGCAGTGCAAGGCGAACATCGCGTGCTCGCCGATGTCGCTGGTGAACAGCGTGTCCTCGGGGAACTGCTCCTGCAGCGCGCGCACGGCGACCGCCGGGT
>JAMFST010001052.1 GCA_026225435.1 Labilithrix luteola | reverse complement strand
CTCGCGGCCCTCGGCCTTGAGCAAACGCTTGAGGCGGTTGGGCGGCGCGGCGTGCTGGTTCTGCAGGTGCGGCGCCAACGCCTGCCGCGCGGCTTCGAAGCTCTCGAAGAGCTTCGCGTCCTGCAGCGGCGGGATGGTGACCGTCTCCTTGCGGTCGAAGCCGACGAGCGCGGCGTCGACGAGCTCGCCGACCTCCATGAAGGCGTCGTTCGCCTTGCGCCCGCTGCGCTCCCAGATCTCCGTCTTGGTGCCCGCCGGCAGCACCGCCTGGACGTGGATGTCATGGCTCGCGAGCTCGGCGGACATCGCCTGCGACAGCGTGAGGACGTAGGCCTTGGTGGCGCCATAGGTGCCACCAAAGAGCTGGGGAGCGAAGCCGACGACCGAGCCGACGTTGATGATCGCCCCCTTGGTCTTGTGCGCGAGGAAGCCCTGGACGGCGGCGCCAGCCAGCCGCGTGAAGGCGCCGACGTTCAGGTCGACCAGCTGGTAGAGCGGCTCGAGGTCACCCGCGAGGAAACCGGCCGGCGAGGCGGCGCCGGCGTTGTTGACGAGGATGCCGATGTTCGCGTCGCTGCGGAGGCGGTCCTCCACCTTGCGCAGCTCGGCCGGCTTGGTGAGATCGGCGGGGAGGACATCGACGCTGACGCCGGTCTCCGCGCGTAGCCGCGTCGCCAGCGCGTTCAGCCGCTCGGCGTCGCGCGCCACGAGGATCAACCCGTGCCCACGACGGGCGAGACGTTCGGCGTAGGTGGCGCCGATGCCGGAGGACGCACCGGTGACCAGTGCTGCTTTCTTGGAGTCGCTCATACGATGAGGATTACGACCATACTCCAGATTCGTCAAGCGGTGGCCGGTGGGTAGTCGGTGTAACCACCCGCCTCGAACGTGTAGAACGTGGCGCGATCGTAGGGGCTGAGCGGCAGAGGGCTCGATCCGTTTCTCCCAGCGACGGGGACGCTGCAGCGCTGTGGTCGCCGACCCGGCACACGGCGCCGAAGGTCAGCAGCTTCGTCAGCTTCATGGCGCGCACGCCGCTGGCAGATGGCAGCGCAGAGCGTTAGAGGTGTGGCCCATGTCCGCGCTTCGCCTGGCCTCGCTGCTTTGCCTCGTGACCGCAGTGGCGGCCGCGACGTCGACGGGCTGCGCAGCGCAAACCCCGCGCTCGGCGACCGTCCCGCTGCGCATCGCTGGCGGCCCTGCCAACGCCAGCGTGACCGTCGACGACGAGCCGATCGGATCGTTCGACGGTGTCGCCGCGCATGGCGTCGCTCTTCCCCCGGGCCGGCACCGGCTCACCGTCGAAGCGGACGGCTACTTCCCCTCCGACCAGGTGCTCGACGCGGGGCTGGGCGACCCGCCATTGCGGCTCCAGGTGCAGCTGGAGAAGATTCCCCGCTGAAAAACCGCCCCCCCGCGGCGTAGACGCTTGACCTGTGGGGAAATTCCCGTAGGTTGCGAGCCCCACGGCCACCGGGAGCATTTCCGGAGCCTCCCGAGGAACTGATTTATGGCGAACCGCGCGATCTGGAGCATGAGGAAACGTCACGAGTGGCTGGCTACGCCGCTGAAGCCGAAGCGCGTCAAGCGCTCCACCCGCCTGCGCAACGGCCAGCAGGACGCGATCGATCGCAAGGCGACCAAGTCCGAAGCCGAAGGCTGAGCAGCACCGTCAGGCGATGGCGGCCCCGCGAGAGCGAAATTCGCGAGCGCCATCGACGACGAAGAGCAAGCTGAGCGCGACGGGGATCACGGCACCGTGACCCGTCGCCGCGACGTGCTGGAACGCGAGGAGCACCAGCGCCGCCAGGGCCACGGGTCGTCCGATCCGTGAGGCCCAGCTGCGCGAGGTGGCCTGCGCGAGCGCGGCGGCGACGAGGAGCGACAGCCCGAGACCGGCGGCAACGAGGACGGCAGCGGCCGAGAGGCTGGCCCCGGCCGGGATCGACGGGATCACGTCCGCGGCGGTCGAGCTCGCGCCGCGGAGGAGCGCGCCGTCGGGGAGCACGGTCCACCCGCTCGCCGGATCGACGAAGCCGTAGCCCCCCGCGCCCAGCTGCGGAGCGAAGTGCGCCGCGAACGCCGCACGAGGAAAGAACGCGGTGGCAGCGCCGGGCAGCATGCAGGTGAGCAAGGCGCAGAGGAGCGCGAAGAGCGTCGCTCCGATCACGGCGCCGCGCGCGATCGGCCAGGGCG
>JAMFST010001051.1 GCA_026225435.1 Labilithrix luteola | reverse complement strand
TCGGCTGCCGTCCGGCAGGCGCGATGGGCAGCCTCGGCCATCGACTCGGTCAGCAGGAGGCTGCGCGAGAGCAACTGGCGCCGCTTTGCATCGCCGCGAATCCCGACGAAGGTGACGCGGCGGTTATGGTGATGGCGCGTCATCTCCGCCAGCGCGTCCCGCTCGGCGGAGAACCGGACACGCTCGATGTCGACGCGCGCGAGCTCCGTGGACGTCGCTTCGTTCATGGCGGCCGCCTCTATTCTAGCAGCGGCCCGCTAGGTGGCGACCCGCGGCCGCGCTCCCATCACGAACAGCCCCGCGCCGATCACCACGAACACGTCCGCCAGGTTGAACACCGGCCAGTCGAAGCGCCCGGCGTGCAGGTGCACGAAGTCCACCACGAACCCCCGCGTCACCCGGTCGAGCGCGTTCCCCAGCGCGCCCGCCAGCGTCAAGGCGAACGCGAGGTGCACCACCGGCGAGATCACGCGCCGGCGGTTCCACCACGCGGCGACGAGCGCGAAGCTCGCGACCCAGGCCATCGCCGCGAGCAGCTCCGCCTTCGCCGGCCAGGCCAGACCGCGCAGCAGGGTGAACGCCGTGTCGTGGTTCTCCGTGTAGACCAGCTCCAGCACGTTCGGCAGCAGCTTCGCGGGCGCGGCGCTGGCCAGCTTGGAGACGGCGGCGTACTTGCTCGCGCCGTCACACCCGACCAGCATCGCGACGGAGGCGACAGCGAGAGCGCGGAGCACCAGGGATCGCGACGAGCTCATCTCCCCGGTGCAAGCGCGCGTGGTCGCGGTTTGTTCCCGCCCTTCACCAGACGCGGACGCGCGTCTCCGGCGTCAGGTACAGCGCGTCGCTCGGCTTCACGTCGAAGGCGCTGTACCAGGCGTCGAAGTTGCGCACCGTCTCGGCGCGGTAGTGCCCCGGCGCGTGGCCGTCGGCGACGAGGCGCTGGCGCAGGGACGCCTCGCGCATCTTCGTCTTCCACAGCTGGCCGAAGCCGAGGAAGAACTGCTGCTCCCCGCTGAACGCGCCGACCGTCGGCGCCGGCTCGCCGTGGAGCGACGCCTGCCAGGCATCGTGCGACGCGGCGAGCCCGGCGAGGTCGGCCAGGTCCTCGCTCAGCGTCTGCTCGCCGTTGACCGCGAGATCGGGGAACGGCTTGTAGCTGCTGAACTGGTCGGCCAGCGCCTTGCCCGAGGCCTCGAAGTGCTTCAGGTCCGCCGGCGTCCACCAGTTCTCGAACTTGCCGCGCGCGTCGAAGAGCGCGCCGTCGTTGTCGAAGCTGTGACTGATCTCGTGCCCGATGACCGAGCCGATGGCGCCGAAGTTGATCGCCGCGGTGGCGTCCGGCTGGAAGAACGGCGCCTGCAGGATCGCCGCGGGGAAGTTGAGCGCGTTGCGCACGGGGAGGTTCACCGCGTTGACCAGCTGCGCCTCCATGCACCACTCCTTCTTGTCGGCCGGCTTGCCGATGCGCGAGAGCGAGTCCTTGTACTTTGCAAGCTGCGCGCGCTCGATGTTGCCGAAGAGGTCGTCGCGGCGGACCTCGACGGCGTAGTCCTGCCAGCGATCCGGGTAGCCGACGCCGACGTACAGCGCGGCCAGCTTCTCCTTCGCCTTCCCCTTGGTCTCGGGGGACATCCAGTCCAGCTTGTCGATGCGGTGGGCGAAGGCGCCGAGGATCGCCTGCACCATGTCCTCCATCTTCTTCTTGTCCTCGGGGTGGAAGTGCCGCGCGACGTAGATGCGCCCGACGCCGTCACCGAGCGCGTTGTTGGTCGCGTCGATGGCCCGCTTCCAGCGCGCCTTGAGCTCCGGCGTGCCTGACAGCTCGGTGCCGTGGAAGGCGAAGTCCTCCTCGACGAACGGCTTCGACAGGTAGGGGGCCGCCATGTCGATCGCCTGCACCGTCAGGTAGTCCTTCCAGACGGACAGCGGCGTGCTGGCGACCAGCGCGGACACCCCGACGTACGCCGTCGGGTGCCAGACGACGAAGCCGTCGACCCCGTCGAGCGAGGCGGCGTGGAAGTACGCCTTCCAGTCCATGCCCGGCGCCTTGGTGGCGAAGTCGGCCCGCTTCCACGGGTTGTTCCCCTTCTTGGCGTCGGTGGAGTCGGCGCGCGAGGCGTGCACCTCGGCGATCTTGGTCTCCAGCTCGAAGATGCGCGCGGCCTTCGCCTCGGGCTCGGCGACGCCGGCCAGCTTCAACAGCGTCGCCAGATGCTGCTTGTAGCGCTCGCGCGCCTTGGCCATCTTCGGCGAGGGGTCGACGAAGTAGCTGCGGTCGGGCATGCCGAGCCCGCCCTGCAGCAGGTACGGCGAGACGTGCGACGGGTCGTTGAGATCCTGCTCGACCCACAGACCGAAGAGGCGGCGCGTGTAGAAGTTGGTGGCGTTGAGGATATCGACGTCGGCGCGCAGCTGCCCGCCCAGCTCGGCGGCGAGCGCGCGCTTGTCCTTGATGCGGGAGATGCGCGCGAGCGTGGGGGCGAGCGGCTTGGTGCCGAGCGCGTCGGCCTTCTGCTCGTCGAGAAAGCTCGCGTAGAAGTCGCCGACCTGGCGCGCGCTGGGGGAGACCTCGCCGGCGGCCAGCTTGCCGGCGGCGGCGTCTTCGAGGAGCGCGTGGGTCTGCGCCTCGACCCGCTGGGCCACGTCGACGAAGCTGCCGGCGGAGCTGCGGTCGGCCTCGATGGTGGTGTTCTTCTCCCAGGTCCCCTCGGAGTACTCGAAGAAGTCCGCGCCGGGGCGAACCGACGGATCGAGCAGGGAGGCGTCGACCCCCTTCAGGTTGCTCGTCACGACCGGCGCCGGAGCGGCAGGAGTGACGGCCACCTCCGGGTTGGCTGGCGGGGCCGCGGTTTGATCACCTCCGCCGCACGCGGCGACGAGACCGACACTGACGAAGAGCGAGGCGCGCAGAGCGCGGGAGGGCAGGCGGGACATGCCGCGCACCATCCTTCCATGGCGCCCGGCTGGCAATGCCCCGTCGCGGGTACGTCCGGTTTTTCCGGGCGACAGCAGCATGCCGCCCGCCGGAAGTTCGCGTACCGTGGCGCGCATGAGCACGGACGTCCCCCTCTCCTGCAAGTGCGGCACGATCCGCGGAGTCGCCCGTCATTCGTCGCCGGCGAGCAACAGCCGCCTGGTCTGCTACTGCGCCGACTGCGCCACGTTCGCCGAGGTGCTCGAGCGGTCCGACGCGCTCAACGCCGACGGCGGGAGCGACATCGTGCAGACCGCGCCGTCGTGGGTCGAGATCACCCAGGGGCACGACCAGCTGCGCTGCCTGCGCCTGTCGCCCAAGGGGACGCACCGCTGGTACGCCGGCTGTTGCCACACGCTCATCGCCAACACCATCGGCCCGGCGAGCCCCTTCGTCGGCCTGCTGGGCGAGTTCATGAAGCCCGCTGACGGTCGCCCGCTCGACGACGTCGTGGGGCCGCCGATCGCTCACGTGAACGGTCGCGCCGCGGGGCACCCGATCCCTCCCCACGTCCATCCGCGCCTGCCGCCGGTGGCCGTCCTCAAGGTCGTCGCCCGCGCGGCTCGCTGGCTCGTCGCCGGCAAGAAGCCCCCCTTCGTGAACACGGCGCCCGACTACATGCGCGTGCTCACCCGCGACGAGCGCGAGGCCGCTCGCACCGCCGCTATCGGCCGAGCCGATCGCGCAGGTACGACGTCACCACCCGCTTGAACTCGGCGGCGACCTCGAGTCGCTCCTTCCCCTTCGCCTCGGCGTAGAGCGGGTACATCGCCCGGATGATCCCCAGCGCCACGTTGGCCACGCGGAACGCCTCGGGGCCGGTGAGCTCGGGCCGCTTCTTGCGAAACAGCTTGGCAAAGTCCTCGCGCAGCCGGAGCCGCTGCGCCGCGTTCCCCTGGTAGTTGAGCGATGCGGTGAGCAGCGGCACGAACGCCGGCCGCACCGCGAAGTAGTCGAAGAGCACGGCGAAGAGACGCTCCACCAGCTCCTCCACCGTCGCCCCCTCCGCCTCGGTGGTGAGCGGCGTCCAGCGCGCCGACAGCTCGGCGCCGTACTGTTGCCGGAGCGCGAGCCCGAGCGCCTCCTTGTTGGGAAAGTACTGGTACACAGCGCCGATCGAGGCCCCCGCGCGCTCGGCGATGGCGGTCATCGTCGCCGCCTCGTAGCCCACCTCGGCGATGGCCTCGGCGGCCGCCTCGAGAAGCTCGGCCACGCGCTTTTCTCCGCGGTCTCGTTGCGGGACGCGGCGACGCGAGGGCGGCGGACTTGACTTATCTGAGGGTACCCTCATATTCGTGGCTCTCTTCCTGGAATCATGAGCGCGACCGCACCAGCACATACCCGAGAACCGTCTCCGAAGCCCGCACGCGTGCCGGACCCCGTACGAGACGAGCCTCTCGATCCCATCGTCTGGAAGATCTCCTGCGTCGTCCTGCTGGGTCCGCTGCTGTCCAACCTGGACTCCACGGTGGTCAACGTGTCGCTCTCCACGCTGGCGCGGGAGATGGACAGCCCGCTGACGACGATCCAGTGGGTGGTGAGCGGGTACCTGCTGTCGCTCGCGCTGGTGCTGCCGCTCTCCGGCTGGCTGGTCGACCGCATCGGCGCCAAGCGAGTGTACATCGCCTGCTTCACCGTCTTCACGCTCACGTCGCTGCTGTGCGGCGCGGCGAGCTCCATCGGCGCGCTCATCGCCGCGCGCGTGCTGCAGGGTGCCTCGGGGGGCCTGCTGGCGCCGATGGCGCAGATGATGGCCGCGCGCATCGCGGGCAAGCAGGTGGCCAAGGTGATGGCCTTCGTGGCCATGCCGGTGATGATCGGCCCCATCCTCGGCCCCGCGCTCGCCGGCTTCATCCTCCAGCACGGCAGCTGGCGCTGGATCTTCTTCATCAACCTGCCGATCGGCGTGCTCGCGGTGTACCTCGCCTGGAAGATCCTCCCCAGCGACGACGGCGAGCTGCAGAAGCGCAGCTTCGACCTGCTCGGCTTCGTGCTGCTCTCGCCCGCGCTGGTCTTCCTGCTGCACAGTCTCGATCGCCTCGGCTCGGGGGAGGTGGCGACCGGTGGCAGCGAGCTGGAGCTGGTCTCCGGGCTGGCGCTGGTCGGCGCCTTCCTCCTCCACAGCCGGCGCAAGGGGCGCGCCGCGCTGGTCGACATCCAGCTGTTTCGCACCCGCAGCTTCTCCGCGGCGGCGATGACCCAGTTCCTCTCCAACGCGGTCGTGTACGGCGGGCAGGTGCTGATGCCGCTCTACCTGCTGATGGTACGCGGCACGACGCCGGGAGAGACCGGCTTGATCCTCGCGCCGGCCGGGCTCGGCATGCTGTTCGGCTACCCGCTGATGGGGAAGCTGACCGCGCGCTTCGGTCCGCGGCGGCTGTCCTCGATGGGCTGCGTCATCGCCTTCGCCGGCACCTTGCCGCTCACCTTCGCCAGCTTCTCCCACGCCGGCTTGCCGCTCTTCTGCGCGGCGCTCTTCGTCCGCGGCTTCGGCCTCGGCTGCATCAACATCCCCTCGATCGCCGCTGCCTATTCCAACATCGCGCGGGAGAACATCCCGGTGGCCACCACGGCGATCAACATCTGCCAGCGCGTCGGTGGCCCGGTGGCCACGACTGGCCTCGCCGTCTTCCTCCACGTGATGCTCGGTGCGCACGGCACGAGCAGCGGCGAGGCCACCGACACGGCGCCCGCCTTCCTCGCGACCTTCCGCCTGCTCTGCGCCATGCACGCGCTCAACATCCTCTCGGCGCTGCGCCTCCCGCTTTCGGTGAGCGCCCGCGCCGAGACAGTGGCGGCGATGAACGACGCGCTCGAGTGAGCCGTCTACCGTAGGCTGCTCGACGTGATTGGAATGATCTACGCCACCTCTCCCGAGGGGGTCATCGGCCTCG
>JAMFST010000127.1 GCA_026225435.1 Labilithrix luteola | reverse complement strand
GTCAGCTCGGTGCCGGGGACGGCCGCCGACGCCTCGCGCGCCGCCTCCTCGATGTCGGCCACGAGCTGATCGGCGTCGGCGCGGGTGAGGAAGCGGATGTCGACCTGCGCCTCGGCCTCGTCGGGCACGGTGTTCTTCCCCTGCCCGCCGCTGATCTTACCGACGTTGACGGTGACGCCCCGCTCGTAGTCGGTGAGCTGCTGCACCTTGTCGGTGAACTTGGCGATGGCCCACAGCGCGTTGGCCCCGTCCTTGTGGTTGGCACCGGCGTGGGCCGCCTTGCCGCGGGCCTTGACGATGATGCCGCCGGTCCCCTTGCGCCGCGTGATGATCGCGTCCCCCTTGCGCCCGGCCTCGAAGACGAGCGCGGCGCCGGAGCCGGCGATGGTCTCGCGGATGATCGCCTGGCCCTCCGGGGAGCCCACCTCCTCGTCGGCGACGATGGGGATGCGCATGGAACAGACGTTCTCGAGGCCGACGGTGGCGGCGATCGCCTTGAGAGCGAAGGCGACGACCGTGAGGCCGCCTTTCATGTCGAGGACGCCGGGGCCGCGGGCGAGATCGCCGTCGATCTTGTAGCCCTCGAAGACGCCGGGCGGGAACACGGTGTCCAGATGTCCAATGAGCGCGAGCGGCGAGCGGCCGTTGTCGCCGGCCGACTTGAACACGAGGTGATCGGCGTAGCGGGTGCTCGGGCGGGTCTCGGCGGTGAGACCGGGGATGGTGAAGAGCTCGCGGAGGAGGCCGCCGACCTTGCGCCCGCCGTCGACGTTGTCGGTGAAGGAGTTGACCTCGACGAGGGTGGCCAGGGCCTCGTGGATGGCCTTGGTCTGGTCGGCCAGCCACTTGACGGCGGCGACCGCGTCGGGAGTCTTGGAACTGGTTTGGGCGCTCACGCGGCGGAGCCTCGCACAGCCGAAGCGCCGCGGCCACGACGCGTAGCGTCGCTCACTTGGCACTCCGCTGGAGCGGCGAGCGGCAACTAGATCGGCTAGGTTCCGCGCCATGGCGAAACGATTCAAGGCCGCCGTCATCGGTGGCAGTGGGTACGGCGGGGCCGAGCTTATCCGGCGTCTTCTCTTGCATCCGGAGGTCGAGCTGGCGCGCGTGGCGTCGGTCGACTTCATCGGCGAGCCGCTCTCCGCGGCGCACCCCAACTTCGAGGGGATGACCGACCTCAAGTTCGAGGGGCTCGCTCCCGGCGAGGCGGCCAAGGGGATGGACATCGTGCTCCTCGGCCTGCCGCACAAGGTGAGCGCCACCAAGATGGGCGAGCTGATGGCCACCGGCGCGCGCGTGGTCGATCTCTCGGGCGACTTTCGCCTGCGAGATCTCGCAGCGTACAAGAAGTACTACGGCGGGGATCACCCCATGCCGGAGAAGCTCGACGGCACCTTCGTCTACGGGTTGCCGGAGCTGAATCGCGAGGCCATCAAGAAGGCGAAGTACGTCGCCTCGCCGGGCTGCTTCGCCACCACCATCGAGCTGTCGCTGCTGCCGCTGGCCAAGGCGGGTTTGCTCCAGGGCGAGGTCGAGGTCGTCGGCATCACCGGCTCGTCGGGCGCCGGCGTCGTTCCGACGGCGACGACGCACCATCCGACGCGCGCCGTCAACCTGCGCACCTACAAGCCGCTCGATCACCAGCACATCCCCGAGATCGACCAGACCCTCCGCGACGCGGGGGCGAAGGACGTCACCATCCGTTTCGTCCCGGTGAGCGCGCCGCTCTCGCGTGGCATTTTCGCGACGTGCTTCGCCC
>JAMFST010000126.1 GCA_026225435.1 Labilithrix luteola | reverse complement strand
GCAGGCCCGCGCCGAGCACGAAGAGGAGGAGCGACGTGTTGCCGAGCCGCATCACCCGGCGTCGCGCGTCGGTGGTGTCGGTCGTGTCGGGGGCGGCGGCTGCGGAGGTCTCGGGGGCCGGCGACGACGCTACGCTCATGGGTCTATCGACGGCTGTCTCGTCCGGACGATTCCTCACGGCCGCGCTTTTTGTGGATCAGGGCGCACCGCTTGCGCGAGGGCGCACCGTTTGCGCCCGCTCCGCATGCGCCGAGGGGCGACACGGACCGCGCCGGCCTCGCAGTGGCTGGCGGGAATGTTGCACCGTGCGAAGCTGGGCCAGACTGTGACGACCGCGAGCGCATGACCACGACCACCACCAAGACCAAGGGGCGCATCCTCGTCGTCGACGACGAGCCGGCGGCGCGCAGCGGGCTGCAGCTGCTGTTGCGCCGGGACGGCTACGAGGTGGACCTCGCGGAGGACGGGCAAGACGCGCTCGAGCGCTTCGCCGAGCACGCGCCAGACGTGGTGGTCACCGATCTGACCATGCCGCGCGTCGACGGCGTGACCCTCCTGCGGCGCCTGCGCGAGCAGGACAGGGACATCCCGGTGATCCTCTGCACCGCCGTGGAGGACGTCGCGGTCGCCGTCGAGGCGATGCGCGCCGGGGCCCAGGACTACCTGAACAAGCCGGTCGACTTCGGCGCGCTCACCGTCGCCATCGAGCGCGCCCTCGAGCGCCGCGAGCTGCGCAGCGAGGCGGAGAACCTGCGGCGGCAGGCGCGCGAGACCGAGAGCGCCGGGATGCAGGGGCTGGTCGGTACCAGCGCGGCGATGCAGCGGGTCTACCGGGTCGCGCGTCAGGTCGCCGGCGCGCGGGCCACGGTGCTCATCACCGGCGAGAGCGGGACCGGCAAGGGGGAGCTAGCGCGCGCCATCCACGAGCTCGGGCCGCGCGCGAGCAAGCCGTTCGTCGCGCTCCACTGCGCCGCCCTGGCCGAATCGCTGCTCGAGAGCGAGCTCTTTGGCCACGAGAAGGGCGCCTTCACCGGCGCCGACAAGCGCCGCGTCGGCCGCTTCGAGCAGGCCAGCGGGGGCACCTTGTTCCTCGACGAGGTCGGCGAGATCCCTGCAAGCACCCAGATCAAGCTGCTGCGGGTGATCCAGGAGCGCACCTTCGAGCGGGTCGGCGGCAACGAGACCGTGCACACCGACGTGCGCCTCATCGCCGCCACCAACCGCGATCTCGCGGCCGACGTCGCCGCCGGTCGCTTCCGCGAGGACCTCTTCTACCGGCTCAACGTCGTCCACGTGGAGATGCCGCCGCTGCGCCTGCGCGGCGGAGACGTGATGGTCCTGGCGACGCACTTTCTCCGACGCTTCGCCGAGGAGAACCGCAAGCGGGTCGACGGCTTCACCGACCGCGCCCGCGCCAAGGTGCTCACCTACCGCTGGCCGGGGAACGTGCGCGCGCTGGAGAACGCGATCGAGCGCGCGGTGGTGCTGTGCGAAGGGACCGAGATCGACGAGGAGGATCTCCCCTTCGAGTCGATCCCCGATACGCTCGGCGGCTTGCGGGTACCTGGCGCCACGATGGCGGAGCTCGAACGCTACGCCATCCTCACGACGCTGGAGGCGGTCGGCGGCTCCACGTCCAGGGCGGCCGAGATCCTCGACATCAGCGTGCGCACCATCCAGTACCGCCTCAACGAGTATCGCCTGTCACGCACGCGCGCGGACAACGCGTGAGCGCGATCACGGAGCCCGCCGGCCCCGCGGGGATCGTCCTGGTGGTCGACGACAACGAGGGGAACCGCCTGCTCGCCGAGAGCGCGCTCGGGGACGAGGGCTACGACGTGCGCCTCGCCGCCAGCGGCGCCGAAGGGCTGGCGCTCTTCGCGTCGGACCCGCCCGACTGCGTGATCCTCGACGCCGCCATGCCCGGCATGGACGGCTTCACCGTCTGCGAGCGCATCCGCGCCAGCGGAGCGACGACGCCGGTGCTCTTTCTCACCGCCCACCGCGACGTCGACACCTTCGACCGCGCGCTCGCGGCCGGCGCCGACGACTTTCTCACCAAGCCGGTCCGGCCGGCCGAGCTGGTGGTGCGGGTGCGCAGCGCCGTCGAGACCCGACGGATGCGCGCCGAGCGCGACGAGCACTACGCCGAGCTGCGTCGCCAGCGCGATCAGCTCCTGCGTCTGCAGCTGCAGAAGGAGCGGCTCACCGCCTTCGTGGTGCACGACCTGAAGAACCCGGTGAACGCGCTCGATCTGCACGCGCAGGTGCTCCTCGGCGAGAAGCTCTCCCCCGAAGGGCAGGCGTCGGTGCGCCAGATCCGCGCCGAGGCGCGCCAGCTGCACCGGATGATCATGAACCTGCTCGACCTGAGCAAGGGGGACGAAGGGAAGCTGGCGGCCCACCGGACGCGCGGCTCGCTGGGGAGCGTCGTGGGGGCGGTGTTCACCGAGCTCGAGCTGCTCGCCGGGCAGCGCGAGGTCGCGCTGGTGGCCGATCTCGCGGCGGACGAGGCGTCGTTCGACGGCGATCTCCTGCGCCGCCTCCTCGCCAACCTGGTGGAGAACGCCCTGCGCCACGCCCCCAAGGGGAGCGCGGTCACCGTCGCTTCGCGGCGCGAGGACGACGGGCCCGTGCTGCGGGTGATCGACAGCGGACCGGGCGTGCCGCCGGAGAAGCGCGGCTCGATCTTCGACGCCTTCGTCCAGGCCGACGCCGATCACACGCTGGCCACGCGCGGCGGGCGCGGTCTCGGGCTCACCTTCTGCAAGCTCGCCGCCGAGGCGCACGGTGGTCACATCGCTCTCGAGGACTCCGCCGTCGGCGCCGTCTTCCGCGTCTCTTTGCCGGAGCCCGCGTGACCTCCGAGAGCGCGACGCTGCGCGAAGGCACGCAGCAGTTTCGCCAGCTGCTCGACACCGCACCCGACGCGATGGTGGTGGTGACGAGCGAAGGGCTCATCGAGTTCGTCAACCTGCAGACCGAGCGGCTCTTCGGGTACATGCGCTCCGAGCTGCTCCACCAGCGGCTCGATCTACTGATCCCGGAGCGCTACCGCGCCGATCACGGAAAGCACCTCGAACGCTTCTTCCGCTCCGCCTCCGCGCGGCCGATGGGCTCGGGCCTCGAGCTGTTCGGGCGGCGCAAGGACGGCAGCGAGCTGCCCATCGAGGTGAGCCTCAGCCCGCTGCAGACCGAGCACGGTCCGCTCGTCTCGGCCTCGATCCGCGACGTGAGCGAGCGGCGCAAGATCCTCGCCGAGGCGAAGATCAGCGCCGACCGTCTGGCGAGCGCAGTCGAGAACATCCAGGATGCCTTCGCGCTCTTCGACGCCGACGACCGCCTGATCCAGTGCAACAGCGTCTACCGCAGCCTCTTCGTCGATCGCCTCGAGGGGCCGATCGTCGGGCGCCGCTACGAGGATCTCGCCCGGCTGTGGGGTGAGAGCATCTTCGGCGACGACGAGGAGCGCGGCAGCTTCCTCGCCGCGCGTCTGGCCGAGCGGGGCAACCCGCGGAGCTCGTACGACATTCACACCTCCGACGGACGGCGCTTCCGGGTGATGAACCGGCGCACGCCCGAGGGGGGAATCGTCAAGACGATCTGGGATCTGAGCCAGGACATGCGGCGCGAGGCGGAGCTGACCATCGCGCGCAGGGAGGCCGAAGCGGGGAGCGCGGCCAAGAGCGAGTTCCTCTCCTCCATGAGCCACGAGCTGCGCACGCCGCTCAACGCCGTGCTCGGCTTTGCCCAGCTGCTCCGGCGCGACAAGAAGGAGCCGCTCTCGCCGCGTCACCTGGCGCGGGTCGACCAGATCTTGAAGGGGGGAGAGCACCTGCTCCGCCTCATCGACGACGTGCTCGATCTTTCCCGCATCGAGGCGGGGAGCGTGGCCATCTCGCTCGAGGCAGTGGCAGTCGGCGCGGTGCTGCAGCGCGTGCAGGAGACGCTGGAGCCGAGCGCGGCGCGCGCCGGGATCGGCCTGTCGATCGACGAAGGGGGCGCCTCGGGCACGCTCGTCCTCGCCGATCCGACCCGCTTCGCCCAGGTGCTGCTGAACTTCGGCTCCAACGCGGTGAAGTACAATCGTCCGGGTGGCCAGGTGACCTTCCGCGTCGGTCGCGAGGGGGAGCGCCTGCGCGTGAGCGTCCTCGATACCGGGATGGGCATCCCCGCCGATCGTCAGGACAGCCTCTTTCGCCCCTTCCAGCGCGCCGGGCAGGAGAACGGGCCGATCGAGGGGACGGGCATCGGCCTGACCATCAGCAAGCGGCTCGCCGAGATGATGGGCGGGACGGTCGGCTTCGCCAGCGAGGCCGGGCGGGGGTCGACCTTCTGGATCGAGCTACCCGTCCACGAGCCCGTCGCGGTCATCGCGTCGTCGCCGGAGCGCGACCACGTGTCGCGTCCGCAGCTGGCGGCAGAGCGCCGGCTGGTGCTCTACGTCGAGGACAACCCGGCGAACATCGTCTTCCTCGAGGACGTGCTCGGCACCTACGAGGGGCTCGAGGTGGTGTCGGTCCCCAACGCCGAGCTCGGGATCGAGCTGGCGCGCGCGCGGCGGCCGGACCTCGTCATCCTCGACATCAACCTGCCGGGAATGAGCGGCTTCGACGCCCTGCGCGTGCTGCGCTCGTGGCCGGAGACACGCGAGATCCCGGTCATCGCGCTGACCGCGGCGGCCTCGGAGCACGATCGCCGCCGCGGGGAGCAGGCGGGGTTCTTCCGCTACCTGACCAAGCC
Organism: Labilithrix luteola; assembly: GCA_026225435.1. GTDB lineage: Bacteria > Myxococcota_A > Polyangia > Polyangiales > Polyangiaceae > JAMFST01. The sequence continues at coordinate 3,180 of JAMFST010000126.1, read as the reverse complement.
GGTGCAGATCGACGAGCTGGAGGCGGCCGTGACGGAGCTGCTGCGCGGCACGCCGGTTGCTCGACCGAGGGCATGACCGTCCACGAACCGATCCCCATCGCGCGCGGGCTCCAGGCGATCGTCGCCGTTGCCAGCGACATCGGTCGCACACTCCCCGCCGCCGGCCCGTCCGAGCGCCGCTCGTGGAAGACGCTCGCGCCGGAGCTGGCGCACGTGCACCGCCTGGTGGGCGAGGTCTCCGAGGAGGTCGGCCGTGGGCTCCTCCTCGAGACGCTGGAGGTGCTGCTCCGCTTTCGTGCGGACCTCCCGGCGTCGATCGAGCCGAGCTGACGCCTGGCCGGCTCGTTGCAAGGTGCGTACGGATGTCCTCCGTCCTCACCTTGAGCCACGACGAGGCGCTGCAGCTCGTGGAGCGGAACCACGTCGCCCGCGTCGCCGTCAGCTACCACGACAACCTCGAGATCGCCCCGGTCCACTACGTCTTCCGCCACGGTAGCCTGTACGTCCGTACGTCGGAGGGGACCAAGATGTGGAAGCTCCGCCATCACCCGTACGTGGCCGTGGAGGTCGACGAGATCGATTCGCTCTTCGCCTGGCGCAGCGTGGTGATCAAGGGCTTCGTCGAGATCCTCGACCCGGCGGTGACGCCGGATCGATACGCGCAGGCGGTGAGCCACGTGCGCGAGCTGGTGCCGGCAGCGCTCGCGCGGGAGGATCCGGCGCCGGAGCGCGACATCCTCCTCCGCATCCACGCGCTGGAGGTCGAGGGGCGCCAGGCGCTACCGCGCGAGCACGCCTGAGAGCAGCACGCCGGCGATGGAGGCCACGAGGGCCACCGGCATGGCGAGCGCGCCGACCTTGAAGAAGTCGAGGAAGCCGACCTGGACCTTCCCCTTGCGCAGCGCGAGGAGCCACAAGATGGTGGCGAGCGAGCCGGTGATCGACAGGTTGGGGCCGAGGTCGATGCCGATGAGGATGGCGTGAGTGAGCAGCGCGCTCGGCGTGGTGGCGCGGACGGTGGCGCCGGCGATCAACCCGAGCGGAAGGTTGTTCACCAGGTTGTTGGCGACGGCCACGACCGCAGCGGTGAGGAAGGCGCCCGGGACCGCCGGAAGCGATGACGCGCGCGCGAGCAGCCCCTGGGCGAGAGCCAGCGCTCCGACGCTCTCCACCGCGTCGACGAGCACGAACAAGGCGGCGACCAGGAGGAGCGTGCTCCAGCTGATCTCGCGCAGCAGCGACCACGGCGCGCGCCGGGTGCGCAGGCTGACCGCGTCGGTGACGACGCTGGCGACGGCGAGCGTGGGCAGACCGAGATCGACGTCGAAGGCCGAGGCGAGGAGGAGGACGACCACCACCAGTGCGAGACCGCCGACCACCCAGCGGCCACCGGGCGGGAGAGGCTCGTCCGTGCCCGGTGCGGTCAGCTCGCCGCGTAGCTCGGTACGAAAGTACAGGCGGAGAGCGCCGTAGGTGGCGGTGATCGACAGGAGGCTCGGCAAGGCGAACGATGCGAGCCAGCGGCCGAGCGACGGCATGCCGTGCTGGAAGACGACCAGGTTCGCCGGGTTGGAGATCGGGAGGACGAAGGAGGCGGCGTTGGCGATGAACGCGCAGACGAAGAGGTGCGGTCGCGGCGCGACCTTGGCTCGCTTCACGGCCGCGAGGATGGCGGGGGTGAGCACCACCGCCGTGGCGTCGTTGGAGAGGAAGATGGTGACGACGGTGCCCACCCCGTACACCAGGGTGAAGAGGCGTGCGCTCGAGCCGCGGGCAGTGCGGATGGCCCAGCCGGAGAGCCAGTCGAAGACGCCCTGCTCGCTGGCCAGCTGCGAGAGCAGCATCATGCCGAGGAGGAAGAAGTAGACGTCGGCCCCTTCGCCGACGGCGTGGAACGCCAGCGAAAGCGGCACGAGGCGGGCGGTGACGAGCAGCAGCGCGCCCGCGCCCACCCACCACACCTCGGCGACCTGCCGGGGACGGATGAGCATCAGCGCGATGCTCACGGCGACGATCAGCGCGATGGCCACGGCTCTGTCCTAGCCGCTGCGCCGTTGCGAAGACCTACAAAACTGCGGCTGAGGACCTCAACGGCGAGACGCTGGCGACGAACCCCAACACGGACGCCGACGGCGGCGACCCGACCACGCTCAGCTTCTTCCTGCAGTACCGGCTGCCGATCTGATCGCGACCTTGATGCGTAGATCGGTGGGCGACATCGTGAAGGCGAAGTGCTCCTTCACGTCGTCGCGCGCGCCCGCGCGGGTGAGATCGAAGCGCTGGTAGATCGAGGAGAGGATCACGTTCAGCTCGAGCAGCGCGAGGCTGCGGCCGGGGCAGATGCGCGGACCGGACCCGAAGGGAAACGACGGCAGGGCGGTGCGGAGTGCTCCGGCGCTGGTCTGTTCGAGCCAGCGCGCGGGGCGGAAGGCGGCGGCATCGGCGACCGCCTCGATGGAGCGCGCCGGCTCGCGGACCAGCAGCGCGAGGACCGTTCCCTTCGGGATCTGGAGGTCGCCCACGGTGGTGTCGGTCGTCCCCTCCATGAGCAGGACGGGGCCGGCCGGCCGCAGGCGCAGCGTCTCGTTGGCCACCGCTCCGGCGAAGCGCAGCGTGTGGGCGACGTCGAGATCGGGCGGAGCGGGCGAACCGCCGAAGGAGCGCTCCGCTTCCGCGCGCAGCTCGGCGCGCGACGCCGGATCATCGCACAGCTCGTGGACCGCCCAGGCCAGGGTGGTCGAGGTGGTGTCCTCGCCCGCCACCATGAGCGTCAGCGCGTTGCCGATGATGGTGGCGTCGGAGAAGGGCTGGCCGTTCTCGTCCACGGCGACCACCATCGCCTCGAGGAAGTTGGTCGGCTTGTCGCGCCGCTCGGGCGAGGCTTCCAGGTCGGCGCGGGTGCGCGCGAGCAGATCTCCCAGCCAGGCGAAGAGCTTCGCCAGCGAGGCGTCGAGCGTGCGGTCCTGCGCCAGGCGGAACCAGCGCCAGTAGGGGATGATGGCGTTGATGCGCCGGCTGAGGGCGGGGAAGATCGGCTCGATGAGCGAGTTGAGCTCGTCGCTGTGATCGCCGCCGAGCGTGTCGAGGTCGCGCCCGAAGACCAGCTTGGTGGTCACGTCGACGGTGAGGCGTTTGAAGTCCTCGAGCACGTCGATCTCCTCGTGGCGGGCGATGGCTTGC
>JAMFST010001050.1 GCA_026225435.1 Labilithrix luteola | reverse complement strand
CCCGGCCGCCGAATGGCCCGGCTGGGACGTGTCGACGAGGCGCGGCTCGCTCCACGGTGCGTATCCATCCGGATAGGTCCACACGCCTTCCCCATCGAGCTTGCCGGCGATGCCGACCTGCTTGATGTCCAGCGCGTGTCCACCGCTCCAGAACTTGCGCGGCCGCTCCTCCGGAGTGAGCACCTGCCACAAGGTCGGCACGGAACCGTTGTGGAAGTAGGGGGCTGCCGTCCACGCGCCGCGCAACGACGGCGCGACGTAGGCGTCGGTAGCTTCGACCTGCATGTACGCGCGCACGGCGGTCGCGTTGAAGCGCGCGACGTCCGCCGGCCGCAGACCGCGCGCGCGCGTGGCGTCGGTGCCGACCGCGTCGACGTCGACCGATCGCGACGGGTACCGGTACGCGCCGCTCGCGTCGCGATCGCCGTGACAGGTCGCGCAGTGGCCCGCGTAGAGCGTCCGGCCGCGGCTGGCGCGCAGCTCGTCGATCGGCCCGGGAAACTTCGGCGGCTCGATCTGGCCGAGGAAGGCGTAGACGTCGCCGAGCTCGGGCACGTGGCGGATGGCGTCGTCGATCGAGACGCCGAGCACCGGCAGGAAGCCGACCATGTAGCCGGCGAAGCGACGCTGTCGATCCGGCTCCGTGCTCACGTAGCTGCCGTCGATGAGGATTCGCTCCTTCTGCGTGACGGAGAACAGCGTCGGGATCTTCGCGAAGGTGCCCCCGAAGTCCCGCGTGGAGAGCGCCTTCACGTCCACGAGCTGCTCGCGCAGGATGGCGATGCCGTTCGACATGCCGGGACCGCCGAAGCTCCAGGGATGGAGCGCTCCCCAGCGACCGACGGCGCCGTCGACCGCCTTGCGAAAGGCGGGCAGGACGTACCGCGTGTACGTGTCGAGCTCCGCCGGGTCCATCTCCGGAAAGCGCGCCCGCAATGCACCGCCGAGCGCGACGTCGCTCGCGCGCGGGTCGCGGATGGCGCGGGTGATGGCGTCGACGAGCGCGTCGAAGTCGATGGAGTGATTGGGCGCGCCCCAGTACGCGCGCTCGGTCGGCATCCCTTGCGCGTCGTAGAGCCGCGCGACGTGGCACATCGAGCAGTTGCCGGCGGCGATCTCGAGGTCGAGGGTCGGCCACGTGCGATGTGCAGTGCCGTGCACGTAGCCGACGGGGGAGCTGGCGAAGTCGGCGAGCGACCCCGTGCCCGGCGGCAGCCCGTCGATGGGCACGCGGTACATCATGCCGAAGCGCCGCAACGGCTCGTCCTTCCGCGCCACGAAGCCCGCGCGACCGGGCGCGAAGAACGGCTCGGGGACCACGTCGGGCAGGACCGACAGCAGCTTCCACGGCACCGCGCTGTGCGCCAGATCGTCCGTGGTCAGGAGGCCGAAGTCGCCGTACATCACCTCGAACGCACCGCGCTCGACGGCGCTGAAGCCCGAAGCGCCGGCCGGCGGATGCTCGACGAGCGTGCTGCGTGTGGTGGCGTAGCCGCGCAGGGCGCGCCGGGCCGTCTCGCTCTCGGCGACCATGAGCAGCGCGACGACCACGCTCCCCGCGGCCAGGGCTTGCTTCAGCACGCGAGGTCGCTCACGGCGCGCCGCCCCGACCACGGCGCCGCCGCGCTCTTGCCGACGCGCGCAGCGAAGAGCAGCTCGCCCGGCGCCACGCCGACGTGCCGCGCGACCTCCCATCCGCGACGATCGAGGAGCACGGAGGTGGGATGGATCGCGATGCGCAGCCGCGTGGCCTCGAGCCACAGGGCGAGCAAGGCGGCCCCCGCATCGCGATCGAGCGATCCGACGACCACGAGGAACGCGGGGGCCGCTTCGACGAGCTGCGTCTCTTCCTGGCCAGCGCCGAGGCGAGCGGCGCAGCTGCGTACACGGCGGTCGCCGCGCGCCACAGCGCCGGGCGAGTGAGCGCCGCCATCGCGAGCGTGTCGGTGGCCGAGAGCGCGAGGCACTCGGTGGACAGCCCGTCGACGGGACCTCGCATCCCTTCGGGATCGAAGCGCAGCCAGCGCGTGAGCTCCGCGGTCGACCGCCCATCGAGCCAGCTCTCGCGCGCCGCCGCGTGGAACCAGCTCGTGTACGACGCGCGCTCCGGCTGCGACGCCACCACCAGGCGCAACCCGCGCGACGTCGCGAAGCGCTCGAGGGCGGAGAGCTCGTCGGCAGGCAACGGACGCGGCGAGTAGGGCAACCGCGAGCTCTGTCGGCGACGCAGGAGGCTCGCTGCTTCGCGCGCTGTGCTCGCGTCGCCTGCCGAGGCTCCGCGCGTCGGCACGAGGGTCGCGAATCCTTCGCTCGTCTCTTCCTTCGCGCAGGACCAGCCGTCCTCCGCGAACGCGATGCGCAGCGCCTCGACGAAGCCGCCGAGGGCGAGCGTGAAGTCACGTCGCGCCGGATCGCCGTGCGCCAGATGACGCCGCTCGTCCCCTTCGATCACCACGCGATCTCCGACGGTGCGCACGCGCCACGGCTGCGTGTTGTGCGCCGAGGGAGCACGGCGGGCGAGCGCCAGCGCGCGGCGTACATCTTGCGGTGCGAGCCGGTCCATGTGAACGTCACGATACTTCGGTCGAAGAGGCGATGGTGAAGCGGTGAGCATGTCCTGGGCAAGCCGCATGATCGCGCTCGTACGCGGTGCGCTGTCTCGCGAGCGGGTCGTGCGCGTGCGTCTGTCGGAGACGATCGAGGCGATCATCTACGATCGCCCCGGCGTGTGGATGAGCGACACCGAGCTGGCCGAGCTCCGCGCGCAGCTGCGCACCGTGGCGGACGCGGCGATCCCCGGCCCGCTCGACTACGGCGTGTTCTCGGCCCAGCGCGCCCCGTTCGAGAACCGCCTCGTCGTCATCGGCCGGCACCTCGGCTCGGGCGACATCACCGGCTTCAACGCGATGCCGACGCTGTCGGTGAAGCTCGGCCCACGCACGGTGAACGTGCTGCACCTCGGCCTCGTCGCGATCCATCCCGCCTACCAGCGGCAAGGGATGCAAGGCCTGCTCTACGGCCTCGGCGGATTCTCCGCGCTCCATCGCATCCCCGACGATCCCGTCTGGATCTCCAACGTGACCGAGGTGCCCGCGATCTTCGGCGCGGTCTCGGACCACTTCGTCGACGTGTACCCGAGCTACCGCCACGCACGCGAGGCACCGCCCGAGCACCTGGACCTCGCGCGCGCCATCGTCGCGCACCATCGCCACGAGTTCGGCGTCGGCGCGGAAGCGACCTTCGACGAGCAGCGCTTCGTCATCCAGGGGAGCTACACCGGCGGCTCCGACGCGCTCAAGAAGACCGCCGACCAGGCGCCGCGCTATCGCGACCCGGCGTGCAACGAGTACTGTCGCGCGCAGCTCGATTACGGTCGCGGGGACGACTTCATCCAGCTCGGGAAGATGGACCGCTCCGTCATCACGAACTTCCTCGAGCGGCGCATCCCGGCCCCCTTCCGCCCGCAGGCCGCGCGGCAGATGAAGCTCTGGCAGTACCCGGCAAGGAAGACATGACCTACGAGGATCTCTTCACGCGCAACATCGGCTTCATCGACGAGCGCGAGCAGCTCGTCCTGCGCGGGAGCCGCGTCGCGGTGCTCGGCGTCGGCGGGATGGGCGGCGTGATCGCGCAGGTGCTGGCGCGCGCGGGCGTG
>JAMFST010001049.1 GCA_026225435.1 Labilithrix luteola | reverse complement strand
GACGGCGCGCCCATCGTGTAGACCTCCTTCCCCTCGATCTCGCGCATCAGCGGCTTGCGCATCTGCACCTTGTAGTCGGCCAGATCCTTCTCGGTCATCGTGCCGCCGGCCGCCTGCACCGCCTTGGCGAGCTCCTGGGCGATCGCCCCGTGGTAAAACGGCTTGGCCCCCTCCGCGCCGAACTGCGCGATGGTCCGCCCGATCTCCGGCCGCTTCACCTTCGCCCCGTAGGCCAGCGGGACGCCGCCCGGGTAGAAGGCGCCGGCCAGCTCCGGCGACGCGGCGAGCTCCTCGCGCACGAAGGTCATCGCCAGCTGCTCGGACAGGTTCCGCCCGAGCACGAAGCCGTTCTCCGCCAGCGCGGCCGCGGGCGCCGCGTCCTCGGCCAGCGTCTTCTTGGCGAAGTGCTCCGACAGCCACTCGAGCCCCGCCGGCTCTCCGGGCACACCGACGGAGACGCCGCGGGTCTTCGGGTCTTCCTTCTTGTGCCGCCCGACGAGCGCCTCGACGTCGATCTTCTCCGGCGCGCTCTCGCGGAAGTCGAGGGCGTACACCTTCTTGTCCTTGGCCGAGTACACCAGCGCGAACCCACCGCCGCCGAGCCCGGACGCGAGCGGGCTGACGACGCCGAGGGTCAGCGCCGCGGTGATCGCCGCGTCGAAGGCGTTCCCCCCGCGAGCCAGGGTCGCGAGCGCGGCGCGGGTCGCCTCGCCATTGTCGGTGGCGACGGCCACGTGGGAGCCTTCGGCGCTGGGCGGGTAGGCGGCCTCGGCCACCGGCTCGCCAAGGTGAAGCTGGTGCAGCGGAGAATCCAGCTGGACGAGGCCAACCGCCGCAACGGCCCCGAGACCGGTGAGCAGGCGGCGGGCGAAGCGGGCGCGAAGGGAAGAAGACGGGCGTCGAGACGCTTTCATGGTGCGTCCGTGATCGTAGGGGAGGCCGCGTCAGGTGGCCGCATTCCGTGAAATTTCACCCGGGCCGCCAACGACTGATCCGGTTAGGAGACTGCAGATGACCTCTTCCAAGTTCGTGATCGGGGCCCTGGCCGCTGCGCTGGGTGTGTTCGTGGCGTCCAAGCTGTTCACCGACGTGCGCGTGCGCAGCACCGGTGCGCTCGTCGGCGTGGCGCTGGTCTTCGGCCTCCTGAACGCCCTGCTCCGCACCATCCTCACGGTCACCCTCGGCGTGGCGCTGTTGCCGCTGGGCGTCGTGACGCTGTTCCTCATCTACCTGCTGCTCGGCGTCTTCGTGAACATGGTCCTGCTCTGGATCACCGACAAGCTGCTCGACGGCTTCGAGATGCGCCGCTTCAGCACGCTCTTCGGCACGGCCGCGCTGGTGAGCTTCGCCAGCGTGATCGTCGAACGCCTGCTCTGACGGAGGCCGCGTTTTCGGCTAGGGTTCCGGGCCGCATGCGCTTTCTCTACGTGATGGACCCGATGGAGCGGCTGCTCGTCGACAAGGACACGACGTTCGCGTTCCAGCGCGCGGCGCAGGCCCGGGGGCACGTCTCGCTGCACGCGCTGGCGCAGGACCTCTACGTCGACGAGGGGCAGCTGCACGTGCGCTGCCGCACCGTGGTGGTGAGCGACACGGCGCCGCACGCGGTCTTAGGCGAGTACACCGACGTCCCGCTGCGCGAGATCGACGCCGTCCTCATCCGCAAGGACCCGCCCTTCAACTCCGACTACCTCTACGCCACGCTCATGCTCGAGCGCGCGCGCGAGGTGACGGTCGTCGTCAACGACCCCCGCGGCCTGCGCGACGCCAACGAGAAGCTCTACGCGCTCAACTTCCCCGAGCACATGCCGCGCACGATGGTCTCGTCGCACTCCGAGCGGCTGCTCGCCTTCGCCGATCGCATGGGTGGCACCGCGGTGGTCAAGCCGCTCGACGGCGCCGGTGGCTCGGGCGTGATGCTGCTCGCGCGCGCCGACAAGAACGCGCGCGCCATCCTCGAGCTGCTCACCTCCGAGGGGCGCCACGAGGTCATGGTGCAGGAGTACCTCCCCGCCGTGCGCGAGGGGGACAAGCGGGTCATCCTCCTCGACGGCGAGGTGCTCGGCGGAATCCTCCGCGTGCCGCGCGCCGACGATCTCCGCTCGAACATCCACGTCGGCGGCTCGGTCGTCGAGACCGAGGTGACGCCGACGGAGCTGGCGGTGGTCAAGTCGATCGCCCCGCGCCTCAAGCAGGACGGGCTCTTCTTCGTCGGCCTCGACTTCATCGGCGGCAAGCTCACCGAGGTCAACGTCACCTCGCCGACGGGCATCCAGGAGCTCTCGCGCCATCGCGGCGAGGACATGTCCGCCCGGGTCATCGCCTGGCTCGAGAAGCGCGTGGTCGACGCTCACGCTACAGCCGGTGGGCGCAACACGCTCAGCGGCTGATGCCGATCACGATCCGTCTCGCGGAAGCGGCCGAGGCCACCGCGCCGGCGCTCACCTTCGACGGGACCAGCCGGG